>NZ_CATKQM010000080.1:0-1111 GCF_949768225.1 Pseudomonas sp. IT-P44
GACGTGGCGACCGGGCGTGGCAGCGTGCGGGTGTTGCACTGGGAGGCGAGGAGACCGAGCGAGATCAACAACGATCAGCAACGCTACAGCCTGACGGACCATCTGGGGTCGAGCGCGCAGGAACTGGATCAGGACGCCAACGTCATCACCCAGGAAAGGTATTACCCGTTTGGCGGCACGGCATGGAGTAACGGCGAGGCAGTGCAGGTCAGCTATAAAACGGTGCGCTACTCGGGGAAAGAGCAGGATGCGACGGGGCTTTATTACTATGGGTTCAGGTATTACGTGCCTTGGTTGCAGCGCTGGTTGAGTCCAGATCCTTTATGGGCGATTGATGGAATGAATCTCTACAGGATGGTCAGAAACTGTCCGCTGGGGTTTAGTGATTATCAAGGGTTGGCTCCTGTCTCGATTGTTGAGAAACCTCAAGAAAAAACCAAGGCGCCTGTCTCAGAGCACCAACAGACAACGCCTGTTGGTGGGCAGCCGGTGTACTACCGTGTTGATTATTTAGAAAGCTGCTTGTCATTGGCAGACGCTGCATCGCAAGGGAGGTCGAACCAGGTTATGGAGAACTTTGATCATAAAATAAATGAAAGAATCGGATCGATTGTAACTTCGCCTATGCATTCACTGCTTGAGAAATCTAGTAAGTTTTTTAATATATTTACAAAAAGTGAATGGGAGTTTAAGAGTAACTATAAATACTCTGACTCAGGAGGTGTGTTTTTAAATGATGTTAGTAGAGCGCAGATACGTTTAGTTGCGGATCTTAACTATCTTCCGAGTGTAATTAGGCGGTCTAAAGTCTTAAATGATATGACGCTGAGCAAAACAGCTGAACTTCAAAGCGGTAGCGAGGAATTATACAAAGTCTTTTTCGCTGAAACGCCGAACGGCAAAGCGACACAGAGGTTGATGGATGAGGTGGGTTTGAGAGCCACGGCTGTGACGAAAGAGGTAACGGGGGGCTATACGGATTTTGTTGTTGCGGTTGTTCCGACCGGCCCCCACGAGATAGTGGCGGCCAAAAAAGAATCCACTTCAAAAAAACTCTTTGCTCGCATTCGAGCTAATAGACAAGTGGTTTCAATCAGAAGTCAATAACAAT
>NZ_CATKQM010000081.1:0-885 GCF_949768225.1 Pseudomonas sp. IT-P44
ATAGGTGATGGCGCTGACCATCGGCAGGTGTTGAGTCGTGTTGCTCAGGCGCAAATCCACGGCGCGCAACTGTCCGTCCACAGTCTGGCTGAAGCGTTGTTCATTGCCTTGGGCATCGGTTCGGGAGAGCAGGTCACCCGCTGGGTTGAAGCGTGAATGCGTTGAAAACGACTGCGCGATGTCGACGAGACGCCGCTCTTGTTCGAGTAGCGTGCCGGTTAATCCGTAGTCGTTGAACAGCAGAACACCGGCAAGGTCTGTGTGGCTGATCAGTTGGCTGCACTGGTTGTGAGCGGCGGAAACGGGATCGTTCGCTGCATAAGTCAGACGCTCTGCGCAAACCGCTTCGCCCTCTAACGTTTGCTCGAACAGCGAGGTCAGGCGCAGCTGATTGTCGTAGTGCATCCAACGTTGCGAACCCCGGCCATCCCAGGATTGAACCGGTTGATCTGCCTCGCCGAAAAGATTCACGCGCAAGCCGGCATCGACACTGAGGGTGCACAAGGCCGTGCCGGAGAGTCCATGAATCGTAACCAGATTGGCCGGCGCCGAGGCATCCTGAAACAAGCGCGGATCGCACAGCACAACAGCCCTTCCCGCTGGGTCATGGGTCGTGTAATCGACCCGCGCCTCTGCCACATCGCCCGAATCGGCACGGTAATAATCCACTGAGCGTAAGGCCAGACCACGCGAATCGATGGCCATCAGCTTTGGGGTATGGCGGTGCGTGGCCGTTACTTGGGTATCCATGACAATTCATCTCGAAGAATGACGATCAGCTAATGCCTAAAACCCATGTTTGGCTACTGTCAAAAGTTACAGTCTTGATGAGTGGTACGAATACCGGCCAACCCATTCCAATCGGGTAGCTATCCAGGTGAGGAT
>NZ_CATKQM010000082.1:0-716 GCF_949768225.1 Pseudomonas sp. IT-P44
TTCCCAGCTCTGCGCGCCGCTGCTCTCGGTCTTTTCATCGTCCAAGATGCGGATCAGCAGCCCCGCCTTGGCGTAATTCACGTGTTCTTGAATCCAGGCTACGGACGGCCGAGTCAGGGCTTTTTTGCCTTCCTGGCGAACCTTGAAGCCCAGGCGGCGCAAGCGCTTGGCCTGCTTTTCCGTGGCGGCTAGACCTGCGGGCACGTTGTTCCAGCGCTTCATCTGCGCTGCTGTGCGCCGCTCGCTGACACCGTTGTGTTGCTGGGCCGCGACCCAGGCGGTCAGGGCGTTTTTCCAGCCCAATTCGGCTTCATCTGCGCTGACCCTGGTGACCTGCATCAGCTTGGCCAGGCCGGCTTCCATCTTCTTTTTGCCCTTGCCTGTGCCCTTGCGCTCTTCGAACGGGGTGCCGTCCAGGTTCTGCTGGTCACGCACACGCTTGCGGCCCATCGTCCGCACACGTTTCATCACGTTATTCAGCAAACGCCGACGCAGCTGTGGCGGCAGGCTCAGCAACGCCAACTGCTCGCGAATGCCGAGATAACCCCGGGCGTCGAGCTCGAAGGTGCTACGACCGGCCATGGCTGGACACCTCGCCGTGCTCTGCAACCCACAGATCGAACGGCACGAATGACCAGGTCTTATCGAACGCCAGGATCTCGCCGGCAGGGTCTTCAGACAGGTACTGCGGTTCGATGAACTCGAGAGTGATGTCA
>NZ_CATKQM010000083.1:0-716 GCF_949768225.1 Pseudomonas sp. IT-P44
CGACATCACCCTCGAGTTCATCGAACCGCAGTACCTGTCTGAAGACCCTGCCGGCGAGATCCTGGCGTTCGATAAGACCTGGTCATTCGTGCCGTTCGACCTTTGGGTTGCAGAGCACGGCGAGGTGTCCAGCCATGGCCGGTCGTAGCACTTTCGAGCTCGATGCTCGGGGCTACTTGGGCGTGCGCGAGCAACTGGCGCTGCTGAGTCTGCCGCCGCAGTTGCGCCGGCGTTTGCTGAACAACGTGACCAAGCGCGTGCGGACCATGAGCCGCAAGCGTGTGCGTGACCAGCAGAACCTGGACGGCACCCCGTTCGAAGAGCGCAAGGGCACAGGCAAGGGCAAAAAGAAGATGGAAGCCGGCCTGGCCAAGCTGATGCAGGTCACCCGGGTCAGCGCAGATGAAGCCGAATTGGGCTGGAAAAACGCCCTGACCGCCTGGGTCGCGGCCCAGCAACACAACGGGGTCAGCGAGCGCCGCACTGCAGC
The DNA here is from genome assembly GCF_949768225.1 of Pseudomonas sp. IT-P44. Lineage (NCBI taxonomy): Bacteria > Pseudomonadati > Pseudomonadota > Gammaproteobacteria > Pseudomonadales > Pseudomonadaceae > Pseudomonas > Pseudomonas sp. IT-P44. Next base: position 491 of record NZ_CATKQM010000083.1, read on the forward strand.
GCAGATGAAACGCTGGAACAACGTTCCCGCCGGCCTGGCTGCCACGGAAAAGCAGGCAAAACGCCTGCGCCGCCTGGGCTTCAAGGTTCGTCAGGAAGGCAAAAAGGCCCTGACCCGGCCGTCCGTAGCCTGGATTCAGGAGCATGTGAACTACGCCAAGGCGGGGCTGCTGATCCGCATTCTGGACGACGAAAAAACCGAGAGCAGCGGCGCGCAAAGCTGGGAC
>NZ_CATKQM010000084.1:0-555 GCF_949768225.1 Pseudomonas sp. IT-P44
TCGCAGCACGATGCGCCAGCTCATCGACGCAAATGCGGCTCCGAACAAAATCCGCGTGGAGTGCGCCGCCGATGCCCTTTAAGAGTGATCTGATCGTCAAGGCGGTCAACGGCGTTGCTGCATGGGACCTGGTCAGGCCGTTGTTCTACATCACGCGTGACGGTCGTCCGGTGACTGTTCCTGCGGGTACTCGTACCGATCTGTCCAGCGCCCCCCGTGTGGTTTGGTGGCTGGTGCCGCGTGACGACGAGTTGGCCCGCCGCCCAGCAACCGTGCACGACTACATCTACACGACGCTGACCAACCGTTTCACCAAGGCCGAGGCCGACCGGATTTTCTACGACGCCCTGCTCGAGGAGGGCATGACCACGACTTTGGCCTGGCTGATGTACACCGCCGTCCGGATCGGCGGCCGTGGCAACTGGAGCGCATGAAATGGAGCTTTCATCCATGACCGTGAGCGTACTGCTGATGATCACCGAGCTGGTCCTGACCGGCGTCGCGGGCTTTCAGGTGTACCTCTTCAAACAGATCAGCGCGGCCCGCCGTGAACAT
>NZ_CATKQM010000085.1:0-555 GCF_949768225.1 Pseudomonas sp. IT-P44
ACGCAGCACGATGCGCCAGCTCATCGACGCAAATTCGGCTCCGAACAAGATCCGCGTGGAGTGCGCCGCCGATGCCCTTTAAAACCTCCCTGGTCGTGAAGGCCGTAATGGGCACCAAGCAGTGGCAGCTGGTTCGGCCGCTGATGTACCTGACCACCCGCAACCAGTGGGTGACGGTGCCGCAGTGCTATCGCACTGACTTGGCCAGCGTACCCCGGCCGGTCTGGTGGCTGATCCCACGTGACGATGAATGCGCCCGCCGGCCATCGGTGGTGCATGACTTCATTTATACCAACGCCACCGACCGATTTACCAAGGCCGAAGCCGATCAGGTGTTTTACGAGGCCCTGCTCGAGGAGGGCATGCCCAAGGCTCTGGCCTGGCTGATGTACACCGCCGTCCGGATTGGCGGCCGTGGCAACTGGAGCGCATGAAATGGAACTTTCATCCATGACCGTGAGCGTACTGCTGATGATCACCGAGCTGGTCCTGACCGGCGTCGCGGGCTTTCAGGTGTACCTCTTCAAACAGATCAGCGCGGCCCGCCGTGAACAC
>NZ_CATKQM010000086.1:0-482 GCF_949768225.1 Pseudomonas sp. IT-P44
CGTAATGCTCGCTGTCGCTTTCGGCGCTGTCACGTTCGACCGGGCGGACTTCACACAATTGATTGCGCGCGTCCCAACGCAGCGTTTGCCCCGGTTGCAGCGTCAGCAGGTTGCCGTTGGCATCGAAACTGTCACGGAAGTCTTGTTCAGTCGGCTCGACACCATCGCGCACCGGCAGGCAGCGGTTGCTGTGAGCATCGGCGACCAGACGATGGCCGGGGTTTTGCGGGCCGGTGTGGGTCAGTTCGAGCAGGTTGTGGCCGGCGTCATAACGGTAGGTCTGGCGGTAGTTGCCGGGCATGGCGGGATCCGCCGTCATCGCCGACGACGGACCGTGTTTGACCGAGCCGCCCTCCCAACCTGTGGCCCCGATCAACCGGTAAAGCGTGTCGTAGCAATAATGGCTGATCGGCTCGATACGCTGATTGGCGAAGTAGCGGATCGGCAGCGCGGCGTCTTCGATGCTCAGCACATTGCCGACT
>NZ_CATKQM010000087.1:0-479 GCF_949768225.1 Pseudomonas sp. IT-P44
GGTCGGCAATGTGCTGAACATCGAAGACGCCGCGCTGCCGATCCGCTACTTCGCCAATCAGCGTATCGAGCCGATCAGCGATTATTGGTACGACACACTCTACCGATTGATCGCGGCCACAGGTTGGGAGGCCGGCGCGGTCAAAAACGGCCCGTCGTCGGCAATGACGGCGGACCCCGCCATGCCCGGCAACTACCGCCAGACCTACCATTATGACGCCGGCCACAACCTGCTCGAACTGACCCACATCGGCCCGCAAAACCACGGCCATCGTCTGGTCGCCGATGCTCACAGCAACCGCTGCCTGCCGGTGCGCAATGGTATCGAGCCGACTGAACAAGACTTCCGTGACAGTTTCGACACCAACGGCAACCTGCTGAAGCTGCAACCGGGGCAAACGCTGCGTTGGGACGCGCGCAATCAATTGTGTGAAGTCCGCCCGGTGGCGCGTGATACCGAAAACGACAGCGAGTATTACA
>NZ_CATKQM010000088.1:0-464 GCF_949768225.1 Pseudomonas sp. IT-P44
GCAACGCGTTCATTCAGACAGCCTGCGTTATCGTTGACGTCCATCGCCAGCAAGCTGGCTCCTACAAGGGAAATGCGTATGTGTTTGGATAGATACGATCAACTGTAGGAGCCGGCTTGCTGGCGATAGCGGTGGATCAGGCAATGAGTGCGTGACTGAACTGACGCTATCGCCAGCAAGCCGGCTCCTACAGGGGATCGGTGTTCATGTCCGGAATGAGTGAACGCAGCAGTGAAGCAGAACGCGTACGCAAATGAGCCAGGTCGGCTTTCAGGCCGCCTCGGCGGCTGTGGCGGTAGTCGCCCCCTCGAGAGGCTGAGTGGAGGTTCTGCGCAGTGGGCAACCCGGCATGGATGCCGGGTTAGCCGCCCCCGGCCATGGATGGCCGATGGCGGCGGGCCCACGGAGCAGGACCGGAGCGAGGGCATGCCGAGCATTAGCGAGGCACCGAACGAAAGGGGCAA
>NZ_CATKQM010000089.1:0-448 GCF_949768225.1 Pseudomonas sp. IT-P44
CCTCTCGAGGGGGCGACTACCGCCACAGCCGCCGAGGCGGCCTGAAAGCCGACCTGGCTCTTCAGCTGTCCGCGTTGTCCTTCTCTGATGCGTTCACTCATTTCGGACATGTACACCAAACCCCTGTAGGAGCCGGCTTGCTGGCGATGGCGTCCGTCCCGCCAATAATAAATGCGTCGACTGACCCACCGCTGTCGTCGGAACGCCGCCCGCAGCAAGCCGGCTCCTACAATGGATTGGGTTCACACGATTCAAAATTGTAGGAGCCAGCTTGCTGGCGATGGGCGCCAACGATAACGCGGGCTGTCTGAATGAACGCGTTGTCCCGACGCTTTTCGCGGGCAAGCCTCGCTCCTACAGGGAATCGCGTTTGCTTTTGATTTCCACCACTCATCAGGTCGAGCGTTAGCTCGCCTTCAGCTTTTGATCTGAGCGCCCCCTCGAGAGG
>NZ_CATKQM010000090.1:0-239292 GCF_949768225.1 Pseudomonas sp. IT-P44
GTAGGTGATGGCGCTGACCATCGGCAGGTGCTGGGGCGTGTGGCTCAGACGCAAATCCACGGCGCGCAACTGACCGGCCACGGTCTGGCTGAAGCGTTGTTCGTTGCCTTGGGCATCGGTTCGGGAGAGCAGGTCACCCGGTGGGTTGAAGCGTGAGTGCGTTAAAAAAGACTGCGCGATGTCATCGAGACGCCGCTGTTGCTCGAGTAGCGTACCGGTCAATCCGTAGTCGTTGAACAGCAGAACACCGGCAAGGTCTGTGTGGCTGATCAGTTGGCCGCACTGGTTGTGATCGGCGAAAGCCGGAGCGTTGGCCGCATAACTCAGATGCTCTGCGCAAGCCGCTTCGCCCTCCAACGCCTGCTCGAACAGCGCCGTCAATCGCAGCTGATTGTCGTAGTGCATCCAACGTTGCGAACCCCGGCCATCCCAGGATTGAACCGGTTGCCCCGCCTCGCCGAACAAACTCACGCGCAGTCCGGCATCGACACTGAGGGTGCACAAGGCCGTGCCGGAGAGCCCATGAGTCGTAACCAGATTGGCCGGCGCCGAGGCATCCTGAAACAGGCGCGGATCGCACTGCACAACTGCCCTTCCCGCTGGGTCATGGGTCGTGTAATCGCCCCGCGTCTCTGCCATATCGCCCGAATAGGCACGGTAATAATCCACCGAGCGAACGGCCAGACTGCGGGGATCGATGGCAGTCAGCTTTGGGGTATGGCGGTGCATGGCCGTTACTTGGGTATCCATGACAATTCATCTCGAAGAATGACGATCAGCTAATGCTTAAAACCCATACTTGGCTACTGTCAAAAGTTACAGCCGCGACTGTCGGCGCGATAAAAAGTCGATTTGCATTACAACAGATTCGCCTCCCCACATGCGTAATTTCACCTAAACCCCAGTTTACTCACCAATATATTTATGATCGAAATCTGTTTTATTCATTACCATTTTTTTGGGAACAGCAAATTGCGGCCTATAGAATGTATTAAGAACTTCACCCAGCTCACCCCCCTCCCTTAATGACATGACTTTCTCCTGAGTGGCAGGACTTAGCAGTCTCACGTCGCGAATGATTCTACGCCCCAGCAATTCGATGGCATGCTCCGGACTAGACATCATTTCGGTAGGATCTTTGGCCACCTCTTGTTTTTTAAGTATTTCAACGTCAGCTTCAGAGAAATAGTCCGGATAATGATTTGTCTGACGTGATTCATAACCATGAATGTCGTTCAACTGCACATGAGCATACTGAACGTAGTGTGATTTATTTGCGTCAACCAGCTTCATTTGATATCGATGCCCTCCAAATCTACTTTTAACCTTTGCATCAGGAGCAACATCAAGTGAAAAATATACAAAATCGACACCACCCACATCATCAATATCACTCGGCTTGCTGTTGCCCTGATTAAATTTAATTCCTTTTTTCTGCAAGCTTTTACGCGACCTTAATACAACATTCCCCTTCTTATCCTGAGGGATTTCGTTTCCCGTAAAGTGAACTATGCAGCTATCCTTACCTGCTTCCACAAAATTATTAAGGAATGCCCTCTCGCTAGGTTCCAAGGGAATGTTTCTAGCTTCTATCAAATTATCCGCACTGATTTTCTGCATCATTTCCAATCCCCCCAACTCACGGCCTCGTCTCTCCACCTTGCCCAGCCACGCCCCCCAAAACTCGCCTTGCTGCATATCCAAATAAGCCTGGTCCGCGCGACGTCGGGTTAGTCCGGAATGATCAATGAAGTTCAACGGATTGTTTCCGACAAAACAAAATTGATTAAGCCCATCGATAATTCCCGCCGGATCCGGACTCAACCACCGCTGCAACCACGCCACGTAATACCGCAACCCATAATAATAAAGCCCCGTCGCATCCCGCTCTTTCCCCGAATACCGAACCGTTTTACGACTCGCCTCAACCTCCCACCTCCCGGCAAACCAGGCGGTAGTCCCGAACGGGTGATAACGCTCCTGGCTGACCACTTCACCGTCACTGTCGAGTTCCAGGGTGCAGGACCCCAAATGATCATTCAGGCAAAACCGATATTGATCATTGGCGCTGTCCTTCGGCGGCGCCGTTTCCCAATGCAACACCCGCACGCTGCTGCGCCCGGCCTGGACGTTGATCACATGCAGCACTTCGCCGGTGCCGCTGTGGGTACGCATTTCCAGGTTTGGCAAATAACGCACTTCAACCAAAACCGTTCGAGCATTGGTCTGCGTCGAGCGAACTTTGCGCACGCGCATGCCGTCGGCTCCGTAGCTGTAACCCTCACTGTCGTTCTGGGCGCCGTTTCGTTTTACCAGTTGCACTTCGCACAACTGGTTACGCAGGTCCCAACTCAAGGTTTGTCCCGGTTGCAGCGTCAGCAGATTGCCGTTGGCGTCGAAGTCCCGGCGAAAATCCTCTTCGCCGGGTTCCACGTCCTCGACCACTGGCAGGCAACGGTTGCTGAAGGGCGCGGCGACCAAACTATGTCCATGGTCTTGCGGCCCCTCGTGGATAAGTTCCAACAGGTTGCCGCCCCGATCGTAGTAATAGCTCTGGCAGTAATTGCCCCGTGGCGCGGGATCGTCGAAGGCCGAAAACTGTGGGCCTCTGTTCGCGCCGCCGCCCTCCCAGCCCGTCGCACGGATCAACTGTTTGAGGCTGTCATAGACAAATCGGTAGACCGGGTCGATACGCTGGTTGGCGAAGTAGCGAATCGGTATGGCGGCGTCTTCAATGCGCAGCACGTTGCCCGTTGGGTTGTATTCATAATGGGAATCTTGCAGGACGTCGTTGCCGCGCCTGGCGTGCAAGCGAATCAGGCGAGCGTCTTCCGGGGCGTATTCGAGCGTGGTGATCACGCCGTTGCCCGCCACTTCCCGTTCGGTCTGGCCATGGGCGTTGTACTGGATGGTGCTGACCAGCGTTTTTGGCGTGGTGTCGCTGCGCAGTTGCAGGCGCACCTCGCGCAACTGGCCGGCGACGGTGTGGCTGAAAAGCTGACGGTTGCCTTGGGCGTCGGTCTGTTCAACAGCCTCGCCCAGTGGGTTGAAGCGTGAGCGAGTGGTCGCGCCAGATCCCGGTTCCAGCCAGGTATCGCGCTCGTCCACGGACTCGGGCCAATCGGGGGATGCCAACGCATGTAGAAAGCGTCGAGTCTGCTCAAGCAACCCGCCGGTCAATCCAAACGTCGGGAACAGCTGCGTGCCTGCCCGGTCGTCATGCCGGATCAATTGGCCGCACTGGTTGTGATCGACGGAAACGGGATCGTTCGCGGCATAAGTCAGACGCTCTGCGCAAACCGCTTCGCCCCCCGCGGTTTGCTCGAACAGCGCGGTCAGGCGCAGTTGATTGTCATAGTGCATCCAACGTTGCGAACCCCGGCCGTCCCAGGATTGAACCGGTTGATCTGCCTCGCCGAAAAGATTCACGCACAAGCCGGCATCGACACTGACGGTACTCAACGCAGTGTCGGACAGTGACAGGATGCTGCTGAGGTTGGCCGGTGCCGAAGCCTCTAACAACCGCGGATCCCATTGCGCAATCGCCCGCCCCGCCGGGTCATGAACCGTACGATGGACCCGAGCTTCGGCGACTTCACCCTGCGCGGCACGGTAATAATCCACCGAACGCACAGCCAGCCCCCGCGGTTCAACGACCGTCATGCTTGGGGTGTCGCGGTGCAGGAAAGCCAGCTGAGGCTGCATCAGGCGTCTTCATGTCGATTTGCACCAGCTAATGCTGAAAACCCATGCATGGCTACTGTCACAAATTACAGGCTCGACAAACGGTCGCCCTCACCACGCCCATCGCCAAGCACACCCGCCCTTAGGTAGGATGAGCCTCTCTCCTGCGAGGTTGTGCGACATGTTCATCGGCGTCCTGTTGGTCATCACCTGGCTGATCCTGTTGCTGCGCTACCCGTCCAAGGCCCTGCCCGTTTCAGTGGCGGCCGCCATCGGACTGGGGCTGGTGGCCACCTGGGTGGTCTGGCTGGACAATCGCGAGGTCAAGCAATTGGCGCGCCTTGAGTTGCGCATCACTTACGCGCCGGAGCACTGCCCGGCGGATCGCCCGTTGTTATTGAAGATGAACAACGGCAACGACGTGCCGCTGACCGAACTGCGCTGGCGCGTCGCTGCCTACGCGCCGGGCGATACGGTCAACCTCGCCGACAATCAATACGCCGCACCGCGTTATCGCGGCCCAGGCGAACTGCAGGCCGGGGCGAACTGGGAAGATTGCCTGCCCATGCCACCGCTGCGTCCCGGTTATCGCCCGCAAACCCTGGAGTTTCGTGCCGAGCGTTTGCAGGGTAGTTTCTCCGACTGACCCCCACTCTTCCCTTTGCACAAGGACCGCGCCATGCCCGTTGCGTTGATTACCGGTTGTTCCAGCGGCATTGGCCGCGCTCTGGCGGATGCCTTTAAAGGTGCCGGTTATAAAGTCTGGGCCAGCGCCCGCAAGGCTGAAGACGTTGCCGCGTTGACGGCGGCCGGTTTCACCGCCGTGCAACTGGACGTCAACGATGGCGTGGCACTTGAAGCGTTGGCCGGACAGATCAACCAGCAACATGGCGGCCTCGATGTGTTGATCAACAACGCCGGTTATGGCGCCATGGGGCCGCTGCTGGACGGCGGTGTGCCGGCCATGCAGCGGCAGTTCGAAACCAATGTGTTTGCGATTGTCGGTGTGACGCGCGCACTCTTCCCGGTGCTGCGCCGGGCCAAAGGGATAGTGGTGAATATCGGCAGCGTTTCCGGGGTTCTGGTCACGCCATTTGCCGGTGCTTACTGCGCCTCGAAAGCCGCAGTGCACGCCTTGAGCGATGCGTTGCGCATGGAGCTGGCGCCGTTCGGTGTGCGAGTGATGGAGGTGCAACCGGGCGCCATCGCGTCCAGTTTTGCCAAGAATGCCGGGGCCGAGGCGGAGCAGTTGATCAGCGAACAGTCACCGTGGTTTCCGCTGCGCGAAGGCATTCGTGCACGGGCCAAGGCGTCCCAGGACAACCCGACGCCGGCCAGTGAGTTTGCCGCCGGTTTGCTCAAGGCTGTGCAGCAGGACAAACCGCCGCGCCTGATTCGTTTGGGCAATGGCAGCCGGGCGTTGCCGTTGTTGGCGGGGCTGTTGCCCAAAGGGTTGCTGGAGTCGGGGTTGATGAAGCGGTTCGGGTTGAGTGGGCAGCTTTGAGACCGCGTTATCGTTCTTCGCGGGCGAGCCTCGCTCCTACAGGTTTTGCGCGAGCCTTGTAGGAGCGAGGCTTGCCCGCGAAAGCGTCAGATCAGACTCTGCAAAATTTTCAGGAAGTAACATGACCGACTACACCGAATACTTTGACGAAGTGATCCAGGCCCACGTCGCCATCGAGCAATGGCTGGCCGAAGAACGTAACGTCACCGAACTTGAACAATTGCTCGCCCGTTTTTCACCGCAGTTTTCCATGGTCTCGCCGTTGGGCCGCGTGCTGGATTTCGACGCGCTTGGCGAGTTGTTCCGGATGGCGGGCGGGAAGAAGCTCGGGTTCAGGATTGAGCTCAGCGAGTTGCGTGGCATTGCGCTGTCCGACAACGGTGCGACCGTGAGTTATCGCGAGCAGCAGACCGATGCGACCGGCCAGCAGACGGACCGGCGTTCGACGGTGGTGTTTGAGAAGCAGGCCGGTGGAAAGGTGGTTTGGCGGCATTTGCATGAGACGTTTTGCAAGGAGTGAGCTGTAAGACCGAGGCGCCTGAATCGCCAGCAAGCCGGCTCCTACAGGTTTGCGCCGAACACAAAAATGTGTGTACGACACCTATTTGTAGGAGCCGGCTTGCTGGCGATTCAGGCAACTCGGTCTAACTATTGGTTAACCACCACCGTGCACGTAATCCCCGCCGCCAACAACACCCCTTCCGGCACTTCATCAATGTGAATCCGCACCGGCACCCGCTGCGCCAGGCGCACCCAGTTGAAGGTCGGGTTCACGTCCGCAATCAGCTCGCGGCTTTCCGGGTTATCGCGGTCGTAGATCCCGCGAGAAATACTTTCCACATGCCCCTTGAGCACTTCGCCGCTCATCAGTTGCATGTCGGCCTTATCGCCCACCCGCACGTGCGGCAGTTTGGTTTCTTCGAAGAAGCCATAGACCCAGAACGAGTTCATATCGACCACGGCCATTTTCGCTTCGCCGATGCGTGCGTAGTCGCCGCGATGCACGTTGAGGTTGGTCACGTAACCGTCCACCGCCGCGCGCACTTCGGTGCGTTTGAGGTTCAGTTCGGCGGCTTCCAGTTGCGCTTGCGCGTGCTGGTAATCGGCGAGGGCCGAGTCTGCGATATTGCTGGCGTCGTCGCGGTTTTCCCTGGAGATCACCAAGGCATCCATGTCGGCGCGGCGATGGGCGTTGACCTTGCGCATCTCCCACGTCGACTTGCGTGAAGCCACCAGTGCCTGCGCCTGCTTGACCGCGATGCGGTAGTGCTCGGGGTCGATGCGCATCAGCAGATCGCCCTTCTTCACCTGTTGGTTGTCGCGCACCGGCACTTCCACCACTTCACCGGTGACGTCGGCGGCGACGTTGATGATGTCGGCGCGCACCCGGCCGTCGCGGGTCCACGGCGTGTTCATGTAATGCACCCACAGGGTTCGGCCAATCCATAGCGCGAGGGCCAGCACCAGCAGAGTGGCGAGCAGGCTGAAAAGCTTTTTCATCAGAGCCTTCTTCAGAGATAGAGAGTCAGTGGTAGACAGTCAGCGCCAAAGCACCAAACAGACAGGTAAACAAACTCAGGCGCAGCAACGCCGGGTGCCAGAAAAAACGGTACAGATCGAACCCGGACAGGAACCTGTCCAGCGCCCAGGCCAGCACCGCGGCGATGAAAAACATCAGCGTCATGGTCGGCATGTACACGCCGTGGAAGGCGATTTCACGAGGCATGTTCAAGTCCTTGGGGCGTGGTCATTGCGTAGGCGGCAAGCGGTGATTGCGGGTCGAGCAATGAGGTGCGGATGAAATGCAGGTAGCTCTTCACCCGGCGCAACGCCGAGGTGTCGAAGTGCGGCGCGAAGGGCTCGTCGGTGGCTTGCACACGGCTGATCGCATGGTCCACCGCGATCAGGCAGCGCTGTAGATTGCTCTGGCCCGGTTGCAGAAACAGCCGCACCAGCGAACGGCCCATCACGCGGATAGCCTGGCGCCACGGCTGCGATTCGGCGTACGCCGGGTGCACCGGCAGAATCGCCTGTTCCTTGCGCAACTCGATGATCGCGTGACCGACTTCCAGCACCACGAACATCCAGCGCAGCAAGTCCCGTTGCACCTGCGGCTGACCGGCGGCGAGGCCATAAGCCTGATGCAGCAAGTCCCGCGTGCGGCTTTCGAAACTCGACGCCAGGCCCTTCAGTTTGCCGCTGATCGCATACACCACTTGCCCGCGCAGATCCTGCTCCAACCGGCGCCATAACCAACGGCTGTTCGGCGGCAGGATGATCGCCCCCGCAGCGGCGCACACCAGCATGCCGAGCACCATGGCGATGTAGTCGTTGATGAAGGTGTAAGGGTTGTAGATGGTGAGGTTGTCCGGCACCGAACCGGTGCTGAAAAAGATCAGCAAACCGAGGCCGACACCGGCGTATTGCGGGCGCGAGGTCAGGAACGAACCGAGCACGATCACCGGCGCGAGCATCACGCACAGCAACGGAAAACCATCGATCCACGGGAAGATGAAAAACATCTCGACGAAGCCGATCAGCGCACCCAGGAATGTGCCGCAGGCCATCTGGAACGCCATGCGTTTCGGGTTCGGCGTGGCCGCCGAAAGGCCCACGGTGGCGGCGGCAATCAGGGTCATCATCGCCCCGCTCGGCCACGCGGTGGCGACCCAATAACTGCCCAACACCACGAGAATGAACGCCGCGCGAATCCCCGAAGCGGCGGACGCCATCCAGTTGGTTTGCGGGGTGAAAGGCTCGTCCCACTGCTCCCGTTCATGACTGTGATCAGCCAGGGACGCGTGGGTTTGTGCATAACCGTGCAGGTCGTCGACGAAGCGATAGAGCAACTCATACGCGGTATGAAAATCGAGTTGCTCGGCGTCGCTTGGCTCGCTCTCCTGAAACGTCGCGCGCAGGCTGCGTACACGCGCCGGCAGCGCTTCCTTGTAGGCGCTCAGCGCAATCACCAAGCGTGCGGCGTCAGGGCTGGTCAACGCGCGACCACTGAAACCGTCGAGCACTTCCGCGAGGTCCTGCAAGCCCGGCTTGATTGCCGCGACCACATGATCGGCGTCACTGCTGCGCAAGCGTTCGAGCAGTTGGTGCAGGGCATTGAACCGTGTGGTGATGCCCATGAACTCGCTGTTCAAGCGACTGAGTCGACCGTTGCGCCGACGCATGTGCGGGTCTTCGAACACGGTGACGCTGCGCAGCCCTTCCAGGCCGACCGCCTCGGCGATGAAGCGCACGTTGCTCGCTTCAAAAGCATCCCGTTTGCTGCGCCCGCGCAAGCCATCGGTGACGAACAAGGCGAACACACCAAAGCGTTGATACAAGGCGTTGCGCATCGCCGCGCTGGCGGTTTGCGGCAGGATCGCAGCGCTGACCAGCGTGGCGCAGAGAATCCCCAGCGAGATTTCCAGCACGCGCCAGACCGCCGCCATGAACGCGCCCTCCGGGTGCGCCAGGGCCGGTAAGCCGACCATCGCGGCGGTGTACCCGGCCAGCACAAATCCGTAGGCGCGGAAGTTGCGAGAACGCGCCGCACCGGCCGAGCAGATGCCGACCCAGATCGCCAGCGAACCGAGGAACAACTCGGTGTTCTGTGCGAACAAGGCAATCAGCGCGACCATCACCGCCGACCCGGTCAGCGTGCCAAGGAAGCGATAAAAACTCTTGGCGAACACCTGGCCGCTTTGCGGCTGCATGACGATGAACACGGTGATCATCGCCGTGCGCGGTTGCGGCAATTCCAGACGCATGGCCAGCCACAGGGTCAGGAACGCGGCGAACAACACCTTGAAAATGTAGACCCAGGTCACGCCGTCGCTGCGTGCCCAGTCGAAAAAACCCCGGCGCCATTCAAGGGAATACAGCCAGCGCAGCGGTGCGGGCAAGGGAGTCATGAAATCCTGCTTATTGGTCGAAGATTGTGCGGCGAAGACTCGGTCCCTGTGGGAGCGGGCTTGCTCGCGAATGCGGTGTGTCAGTCAATGCTGATGTCGCCTGACACACCGCTTTCGCGAGCAAGCCCGCTCCCACAGGGTTTTGTGTTCAACGCAATAGAACCGGGGTTTTCGGGGGTTGGGTTTTCTCAGCATTCGGCACGTCGTTACCCGCACCAAGCCCGCCTCCGAGCGCCGTCACCAACTCGGCGTGCGCACTGAGCCGCGCAGCCTGAACCTGTTGCTGAACCTGCTGCTGTTTGAACAGCAAGGTCTGGGCATTGAGCACGTTGAGGTAATCGGTGAGCCCGCGTTGATAAGCGATCATCGCGATGTCGTAAGTCTTCTGCGCGGTGGCCACGGATTCGGCGGCGAAGGTTTGCTGCTTGTCCATGGACTCGCGGCGGATCAACTGGTCGGAGATGTTTTTCAGCGCATTGACCAGCGTCTGGTTGTACTTGGCCACGGCGATGTCGTAACCGGCCGAGGCTTCCCCCAACTCGGCGCGCAATCGGCCACCGTCAAAGATCGGCAACGAGATCGCCGGGCCGACGCTGTAGTTGAGTTTCTTGCCGGTCAAGAACTCCAGCGCACCGCCGCCGGTGGCCATGTAGCCGAGGCTGCCGACCAGATCGACGTTGGGATAGAAACCCGCGTGAGCCACATCGATGCCCCGCGCCTGAGCCGCCACTTGCCAGCGGCTGGCGACCACATCGGGACGCTGGCCGAGCAATTGCGCCGGCAGCGACGATGGCAGTTTCAGCGCAGTGCCCAATGCCAGCGTGGGTCGCTGCAACTGCGCGCCGTCGCCCGGGCCTTTGCCTGCGAGTGCGGCAAGCTGATTGCGGCTGAGGGCGATTTCTTCGTCCAGCGCGTCGAGCTGGCGGTGGGTTTCCGGCAGCGGCGTTTCGGCCTGGCTGACTTCGAAGTGGGTGCCGATACCGCCGCTCAGGCGTTTCTGGGCGAGGTCGAGAATTTGCTGCTGTTGTTGCAGGGTCGCGGCGACGATGTCCCGTTGCGCGTAATGCAGCGACAGTTCGATGTAGGCGCGAACGATGTTGTTCTGCAGTTCGAGCTGGGCCAGACGCGCTTCGGCGGCGCTCATGTGCGCCATGTCGACGGCGCGCTCGGTGGCGTTGCTTTCACGGCCCCAGAGGTCGAGGGCGTAGCTGAAGCCCAGCGCGGCGTTGTTGTCCCACGTCGTCGCATTGGCCAGCTCGCCCGGCCCGTAGAACTGATCGGTGGGCCAGTTGTGGCGCTTGAGGGTGGACCCGCCATTGATCTGCAGCGACTCGGCAGACTCGGCGATGCCCGCCATGGATTTGGCCTGACGCACCCGCGCTGCCGCCATGGCCATGGTCGGGCTGCCTTGCAGCGCAAGGTCGATCCAGCGGTTCAGTTGCGGATCACCGTAGGCTTGCCACCATTGCGCGGTGGGCCAGTGAGCGTCCTGCGCGGCGCTCTGGATGGCGTCGTCGGTGGCCAGTGAATTGGCCTCCAGTGCCTTGCCCTGCGGGGCAATACCTGCGGTTCCGATGCAGCCGCTGATTGCCAGGGTTAAAGCCAAAACACTGAGCGACTGAAGCGCTCTGCTGATGCGACGCGGCACTGCGGCGATTTCCTGAGAAAGTGGACTGGATCCCGTAGGAGCGAAGCTTGCTCGCGAAGAACGATAACGCGGTCCATCTGTTAAACCGCGTTATCGTTCTTCGCGAGCAAGCTTCGCTCCTACAAGGAACGGCGCAATTCTAGGGGGCGGGTTTGATGGCGATAAGCTGGGATTCCTGTGAATCTTTGTTACCGTTAACGCGATAATCCCTTGGTCGGGGTCTCAGACTCTGAAACTTCGTGTCACAATTTGCCATCGCACCCGAGAGCACCCCATGGACACTTTGCAAAACATGCGCGCCTTCAGCTACGTGGCCGAGGCCGGCAGCTTCACCGCCGCCGCCGTGCAACTCGACACCACCACGGCCAACGTCTCGCGCGCGGTCTCCAACCTGGAAGCCCACCTGCAAACCCGCCTGCTCAACCGCACCACTCGTCGCATCGCCCTGACCGAGGCCGGCAAGCGCTATCTGTTGCGCTGCGAGCAGATCCTGGCGTACGTCGAAGAGGCCGAAGCCGAGGCCAGCGATGCCCACGCGCGCCCGGCCGGGCAACTCAAGGTGCACACCATGACCGGCATCGGTCAGCACTTCGTGATCGACGCCATTGCCCGCTATCGCAAGACCCATCCCGACGTGACCTTCGACCTGACCATGGCCAACCGCGTGCCGGACTTGCTCGACGAGGGCTACGACGTGTCCATCGTCCTTGCCAGCGAACTGCCGGACTCGGGCTTCGTCTCCCAGCGCCTGGGCATCACCTACAGCATCGTTTGCGCCTCCCCGGCCTACGTGAAAGCCAACGGCTGCGCACACAAGCCCAGCGACTTGCTGAACCATGCGTGCCTGCGCCTGGTGAGCCCGGTGATTCCGCTGGAGAAATGGAATTTCGACGGTCCGGAAGGCCAGGAAATGGTCACCATCAACAGCTCGCCGTTTCTGGTGAACTCCGCCGATGCGATGAAAACCGCGATCATCAGCGGCATGGGCGTCGGCGTGTTGCCGGTGTATGCGGCGATCGAAGGCTTGCGCAACGGCACGCTGGTGCGGGTGATGCCGAACTACCGCTCGCAGGAACTGAATCTGTATGCGATCTATCCGTCGCGGCAGTATCTGGATGCGAAGATCAAAACCTGGGTCGAGTATTTGCGCGGGTCGTTGCCGGAGATATTGGCAGCGCATCAGGCGGAACTGGCGGCGTATGAGTTGAGCGGGAGCCTGGGTGGGGCAAGATTGGCAAACTGATCCCCCTTGTGGGAGCGGGCTTGCTCGCGAAGGCGATGTGTCAGCCAACATCTGAGCTGAATGACACGCCGCCTTCGCGAGCAAGCCCGCTCCCACAAAGGGCGTGGTGTCCTAGGATGTTTCCGACGTGTTCTGTCGGTTGTCGGGTGGGAAGCGAGATGGGTAGGCTTTGGGCGTCGCTGACGAATCAGCGACCGGGCCTGGAAACCTGACGAATTAGAGCTAATCAGTACTCCCCATGACATACTGCGGCGCTTTTTTGCCTGCAGTTCTGCGTTATGGCGGCTGTGCGTGGGAGACCTTCGGGTCTGCCAAGGGTTTAGCTCCTTACCTTGCGTTTCCAGCCCACGCTCAGCTGCCACCCATTCGCCTGGAAACCGAGAAAGTGGCAGTTCCATAACATAAGGAGCTTGACCATGATCAAACCAACACCCAATCCGCCAGATGCGGAAATCACCGCCCCCCAAAACTCATTCACCCTGAAAGCCTTGATCCCGCCCCACACCCCCAGCCATCTATTCACCGTCGTCCCCGACATCAACACCGAAACCCTCTTGGTCCACGCCAGCGAATCCCTCGCCTCGGCCAGCGTCATGGCCAGCGACCTCGCCGGATTTCTGGACGGTCCCCACCGCAACACCCTGCTGGGCATTCAACAAGTCATCATGCTGGGCGAACTGGCCGTCAACCGCGCGCTGGATAACATCGACCCGCAGGATTAGGCACCCCCAATCTGTAGGAGCCGGCTTGCTGGCGATCCATACGACGCGGTGCATCAGACAGACCGAGGTGCCTGGATCGCCAGCAAGCCGGCTCCTACAAATTTGCGTACGAAGCACCTTTTGCGCATCACCCATCACCTGTAGGAGCCGGCTTGCTGGCGATCCATGCGACGCGGTGCATCAGGCAGACCGAGGTGCCTGGATCGCCAGCGAGCCGGCTCCTACAAATTCGTGTACGAAGTACCTTTTGCGCATCACCCATCCAACAGGGGGGAATGCGTGCATCCGAACCATCCGGGCACTCGCACAAAAGCGCGGAAGAATGTTAGCGTGCTTGGCATTCTCCATGCCCGACGAGCCCGCCTCCCATGAAAAAGACCGTCCTCGCTTTCAGCCGCGTCACTCCCGCCATGATCGAACGCCTCCAGCAGGATTTCGACGTCATCGTGCCTGACCCGAAAAAAGGCGACATCAACGCCCAATTCAACGAGGCCCTGCCCCATGCCCACGGTTTGATTGGCGTGGGTCGCAAGCTCGGTCGCGCACAACTGGAGAACGCGAGCAGCCTGGAGGTGGTGTCCAGCGTCTCGGTGGGCTACGACAACTACGACGTCGCGTACTTCAACGAACGCGGGATCATGCTGACCAACACGCCGGATGTGCTGACCGAAAGCACCGCCGACCTGGCCTTCTCTCTGATCATGAGCAGCGCCCGCCGCGTCGCCGAACTCGATGCCTGGACCAAGGCCGGTCAATGGCAAGCCACCGTCGGCGCCCCGCTGTTCGGCACCGATGTCTATGGCAAGACCCTGGGCATCGTCGGCATGGGTAACATCGGCGCCGCCATCGCCCGGCGCGGTCGGCTCGGTTTCAACATGCCGATTATCTACAGTGGCAACAGCCGCAAAACTGCACTTGAGCAAGAGCTCGGTGCGCAGTTCCGCAGCCTCGATGAGTTGCTGGCTGAAGCCGATTTCGTTTGCCTGGTGGTGCCGCTCAGCGAAAAGACCAAACACCTGATCAGCCGCCGTGAACTGGCGCTGATGAAGTCGGACGCGATTCTGATCAACATCGCCCGCGGCCCGGTGGTGGACGAGCCCGCGCTGATCGAAGCGCTGCAAAACAACCAGATCCGTGGCGCCGGGCTGGATGTCTACGAGAAAGAACCGCTGGCCGAATCGCCACTGTTCCAACTGAAAAACGCAGTGACTTTGCCACACATCGGCTCCGCCACCCATGAAACCCGTGAAGCGATGGCCAATCGCGCCTTGGCCAACCTGCGCAGCGCCTTATTGGGTGAACGACCGCAGGACCTGGTGAACCCGCAAGTCTGGAAAGGCTGAAAAAAACGGGCAGGCGATTAAAGCGCCTGCCCGTTTACAACTAAGTTTCACAAACCACAAAACAACCAATACACAATTTGCAATTTAGTCCACCCCTCAACAAATACACTTCGCTATAGACTCTCCTTACTTACCCGCCCTGACGGGAACCCGTTCTGGAGAACTATTACCTTGAACCACTTGACGACCGAGCAAACAATTAGAATCAGCAAAGCCACATTGATGCTATTTATAAGCTTCTTTGGTTTTTTAATGTTGTTTAGCAACTTCACCGACTACCCTTCCAACTACGAATACATCGCCCACATCCTCAGTATGGACACCACGCGCGAGGGCGAGAAGTACAGTTATCGCGCCATTACCTCCCCCATGGCCCATCACAGGGTTTACTGGCTGATCATTACACTTGAAGTCCTCTTCACCGCCTTTTGCATGATGGGCACTTACCAACTATTCAAGAATATAAACACCAGCGCCAAAAAGTTTCACGAGGCAAAGAAATATGCACTGGTTGGCTTACTGATTGCCGTATTTATCTACTACGTGTGTTTTCAGGTGGTGGGTGTCGAATGGTTCAATATGGATGAATCACAACAGTGGAACTATAAAGACTGGGCTCGACATATTGTTGATTTCATCATGCCGCTAATGATCTATGTGGCCATCCGGATCGAGCGCTGAGTGCACACGCACCCGATCCGCAACATCTTCAAGCCAGCTTGCCGCTCCCCTGCACCATCGGTGCCTTGGGTTTGCGGAACACCAGCACGTTGCCCAACATCACCAACACCAGGCCCATCAGCGCCGGCGCGGTCCATTGGTAGCCTTCGGCAAACGCCGAGACGTTGAGCGCCACCACCGGGAACAGCACCGTGCAATAGGCTGCGCGCTCCGGGCCCATGCGCCCGACCAGCGTCAGGTAGGCGGTGAAGCCGATCACCGAACCCGGAATGACCAGGTACAGCAGCGAGCCGATGTAACGCGCATTCCATTCCATCTCGAACGGAATGCCTTTGACCAGGCACCACACCGACAGCATCGCCGCGCCATAAGCCATGCCCCAGGCATTGGTTGTCAGCGGCTTGAGCCCGGCCTTCTGTTGCAGGCTAGACAGCATGTTGCCCGCCGAGAAGCACAGCGTGCCCAACAAGGCCAGGCCCAGGCCCAGCAAGGTTTCCGGGCTGGCCGTGTGGCCGGCCAGCTCCGGCCAGAACAGCAAACCCAGCCCGAACAAGCCGAGCGCGCCACCCAACAGGACATTGCGGGCGATTCTCTGGCCGAAGAACACCCGCGCATTCAGGGCATTCCACAACGTGGCAGTGGAAAACACCACGGCAACCAGGCCACTGGGGATCCATTGGCTGGCCGTCAGGAAGCACATGAAGTTGATGCAAAACAGGCACAGGCCCTGCGCCAGGCAGATCAGGTGTCCGCGACGGTTCATCACTTGCAGCTTGCGGCTGAGCAACAGCATCACGAACAGCACCAGCGCGGCGAGGCCGAAGCGGTAGACGATCGACACCGGAATGGCCACCACGCCCAGTTGCCATTTCAAGGCAATCCAGGTGGTGCCCCAGATCAGCACGGTCAGCAAATACAGCGAAAGGTTCATGGCGAAGGCTCCTCAATAGGTGCCCAGTGTCCTGCGCCAAACTTTTTCGCACTTGCATAAACTTGCGCTTTTGTCGGTGCAGAGGCTGGCAGGCCAACGTCTACGGAGTAGGATGCAAGGCGTTGGAGAGAACCGCTCATGCCCGCACTGGAATCACTGCAAGTCTTTCAAGCCCTCAACCGCTCGCCCAATGCTCGCCTCGAGCACAGCGCCGAGCTCGGTGACGGCATGGCTGCAGCCTTGTGGAGCAACCATCACGACGCCCAGGACTACGAAGCGCCGAGCCATCACACCTTGTCCTGTTACATCGCGGGCGGCACCGGCACTTTTCGCCGCGATCAGCCCGGCACCAAGGGCGGTCCGGACAAACTGTGCATTCTGCCGGCCGACCATCAGTCAGGCTGGGTGATCAATGGCGACATTCGCCTGGCCCATCTGTATTTCAGCCCGGAACAGTTCGCCCTCGGTTGCGTCACGCTGCTGGACCGCGAACCTCGCGAATTGCAGTTGCGCGAAGGGACTTTTCTCGACGACCCGCAGCAAGCCCGGCGCTTTCGCCAGATGCTCACGCTCAACTGGAATGAACCCGGCGAACGCCTGCTGACCAGCAGCCTGGCCCATGAAATGCTCAGCCACGTGTTGCTCGGCCAGGTCGGCATGCGCGACGGCTTGCGGCTCAAGGGCGGATTGGCGGCGCACCAGCGGCGGCAGCTGGTCGAGTTCATCGACAATCAGTTGGCCGAAGCCATCAGCCTCGGGCAGTTGGCGGGGTTGTGTGCGCTGTCGGAGTATCACTTTGCGCGGATGTTCCGGGAGAGCTTTGGCTTGCCGCCGCATCAGTATGTGTTGGCAAGGCGACTGAGCCGGGCGCGGGAGTTGTTGCGTTCGACATCGCAGCCGTTGGGGGAGATTGCATTGGCGTGCGGGTTTGCCAGTGCGAGTCATTTCACCAATCGGTTTCGGCAGGTTCTCGGTGGGACGCCTGGCGAGTATCGGCAGGCGTTTTTGCGCTGACCCGGAAGCCGCCTTCGCGGGCAAGCCTCGCTCCTACAAGAACGGCGCCGAACCTGTAGGAGCGAGGCTTGCCCGCGAAGAACGATAACGCGGTCTGTGATCAGAATTCCAAGGTGCTGGACAACGAAACCTGCCGCGAATCCCCCATCGACACAAAGAACCGGCTCGCCGCCGAGGTGTAGTAAGTGCGGTCAAACAGGTTTTTCACGTTGAGCTGGAACTTGACCTTCTGCCCCTCGACCTTGGTGTCGTAGGTGGCGAATGCATCGGCCACGGTGTAGCTCGGCAGATCAAAATCGTTCACCGCGTTACCCGCCCGCTCACCGACATACCGCGCGCCCGCGCCGACCCGCAATTGATCGCCACCAACAATGGTGCCGAAGTCATAGACCGCCGACAGCGAGCCGGTGTTCTTCGCCACGTTTTGCAGTTTTTTGCCTTTGTAGTCCGGGTCTTCGGTGACTTCGGCATCGGTGTAGGCATAGCTGCCGATCATGCTCCAGCGATCGCTGAGCTGACCGCTCAGGTCCACTTCCAGACCACGGGAACGCACTTCGCCGGCGGCGCTGTAAAGGGTCACCGGACCTTCGGCATTGGCCACCAGCACGTTGCGTTTCTTGATGTCGAACAGGGCAACGTTACCCGTCACACGCCCCGGAATATCCAGCTTCGCGCCGACTTCCCAGGACTTGGCTTCTTCCGGCGCGATGCTGCCGTCGAGCACGGTGCTGCTGCCGCTCAAAGGAGCGATGGTCGAGTTGGGCTTGAACGATTCGGTGTAGCTGCCGTAGAACGACAACGCGTCGGTGTACTTGTAGACAAGGCCGGCACGCGGCACCCATTTTTGCCCGTTGCTGTCGGTGTTGGCCTTGAACGGCACGCCTTTGCCGGCGTACTGGTCGTACTCCTGGAAACGGCCGCCGGCCACCAGAATCCACTGGTCAGTGAGGTGGATCGAGTCCTGCAGAAACAGCGAATCGCTGCGCAGCAGATCGGTCTGCGCGCTGTCCGCCGGGCTGACGGTGGTGCCGGCGACTTCACGGCCATAGACCGGGTTGAGGTAACTGAAGGTGGTCAGGCTTTTCTGGCGGATCAGGTCTTCGCGGTAGATCTTGCGGTACTCGTCATCGACGCCGAACACCAGGTCATGTTGCATGCCCAGCGCATTCACTTTGCCTTCGAGGCTGGCCGTGGTGAAGCGGTCGGTGCTGATCGCGTTTTGCGTGCCGTCCATGCTGCGGGTCAGCGTGCCTTTCTTGGTGTCGATGGCGGTAACGCGCACTTGGCTGGCGTCGTAGGTTTCACGGTTCCAGCTGTAGCCAAAGTGCGCTTTCCAGTTGTCGTTGAGTTCGTGGTCGGCCTCGAAGTGATAGAGGTCCGAGCGCCCTTCCATGTTGTTGAACGGCTCGTCCAGACGACGCTCGCGGGAGATGTCCAGCGGATGGTTGTCGCGTGGGTCGATCAGCGTGCCACGGTCGAACGGCGTCAGGAATTCACGGTGTTCGTAGGCGAACAACAGCTTGGTGCTTTCACCGAACCAAGCCAGGGACGGCGCCACCAGAGTTTCGCGGTGGGTGCCGAAGTTGCGCCAGTAATCTTCGTCTTCGTGGTCGAGCACCATGCGGTAGGCCAGCCCGGAATCACCGAGCGCGCCAGTGCTGTCGAAGCTGCCGCCGCTGCCGTTTTTGCCGTCGCCGTACGTCGAGCCACGCACGGTCAACGCGTTGTACTGTTCCAGTTCAGGTTTCTTGCTGACCATGTTGACCACGCCGCCCGGGTCCTGGATGCCGTAGAGCAATGAGGCCGGACCCTTGAGCACTTCGACCCGATCGACCGTGGCGTTGAGGCCACGGCCCTGCACCACCGGCATGCCGTCGCGCATGATCGAACCGTTGCGGTTGTCGCCAAAGCCGCGGGTCATCACCGAATCCTGGGTGCTGCCCAGCGTGTTGCCCTGGGTGATGCCGCTGACGTTGGCCAGCGCGTCGTCGAGGTTGCGCGGCGCCTGATCGCGAATGACCTGGGCCGGGATGACGTTGACGGTCTGGGGGATTTCCTGGAGCAAGGCCGAAGAGCGCATCACCGAACTGGTCGGCGGCGGCTGGTAGCTCATGGATTGATCCATCACCGAGGTGATGGTGGTGGCGCCGAGGTTCAAGGCGCCTTCGGTGGGCTGCGGTTCCAGCGCCATGGTGTGCGCATCGGTACGACGGAAGGTCAAACCCGAACCGCTGAGCAAACGCTGGATCGCCTGTTCGGCGCTCATCTGCCCGCTGACCGCTGGCGCGGTCATGCCGTATGGCGCTTCATCGGTGTAGACCACGCTGATGCCGGTGATCCGGCTGAAGTCGCTCAGGGCCTGGGGCAGCGGTTTGGCGGCCATCGCGAAGCTGAACTGCGTGCGCTGCTGCGTCGTGCCCGCTTCAGCGGCCAATGCCACGCTCAACGGCAGCAATGCCAATGCCGAAATGCCTGATGCCGAAACAACGAGCGCCGAAGCACCCAACCACTGTTTGACCGAACCCGATTTTGCCCTGGACTTCATTGCTCATGACCTGTGTAGAACCACTACGGATGCGAATGACTCGCAGTTTCAGTCACTACACGGATGGGGCTTGGGTTTACCTCACCATCATTTTGAAAATATTTTAATTTGAGTGATGGGGTGTTTGATTTGACGCCTTCGCGGGCAAGCCTCGCTCCTACAGGGATCGTGAAACCTGTAGGAGCCGGCTTGCCGGCGATGAGGCCGGACGCCTCAACGCAAAATAATCAAATGCCCCACAGCCTGCTGCTCAAACCCCATCACCCCCTGCAACGAACTCAACACCGCCTGCGGATCCTTGCTCGGGAAACTGCCACTGACCCGCCGCGCCGCCAGCTCATCGTTGAGCAGCACAATCCGCCCCGGGTAGTAACGCCGCAGATCCTGCACCACGTCGGCCAGTGGCGCCTTGTAGTAATTGAGCCAACCCTGACGCCACGCCAGCTGCGCTTCGCTGTCCACGGCATGCAGTTTTTCCGCCGTGCCTTCGCCGTAAGCCACTTGCTGGCCGGCGGTCAGAATCTGCTGCTCGGCATGCTTGTCCGCCGTCACGCCAACCCGGCCGGACAACACCGTCACTTGCGCGCCGTGAGGTTGCAAACGCACTTCAAACTGCGTCCCCAGCACCCGCGCCTGGCCCTTTTCAGCCTCAACCACAAACGGCTCGCCGGTGTGCGTCACGCTGAAAAAACCAGCGCCGCGACGCAACTGCACGTGACGCTCACCGCGACTGAAATCCACCGCGATGGCGCTGTCGGCATCCAGCGTGACCTGCGATTGATCCGCCAGCGTGACGGTGCGAACTTCCCCCGGCGCCGACACATAGTCAGCACCCAGATCATCCACCCAGCGCATCGGCTGCCAGCCTGAACCGAGGCTGACCATCAACAACAGGCACGCAGCCATTGCCAGCGCTCCGGACCAGCGCCGAACGCTGCTGCGCCGCGAGCGATTCATCGCGTTGAGGTAACCCTGCAAGGCAAACGCGTCTTCGTTGGCCAGCGTCCGCGCCGGGCCTTCGCTCAATTCCCACACCACTTGCGCCTGGGCATAGGCCTCGGCATGCGCGGGATCGGCCTGCAGCCAATGGCTGAAAGTAGCCTGATCACCGCTGCTCGGCTGGTCATGCAGCAGACTCAGCCAGGCGAAAGCGGCCTGTTCCTGAGCGGGCGTCGGGGTGACGCGTTCGATGTGATTCACGGTGCTTTCCCTGGCGTGCGCGGTTCGGGGTCCCGCAGGCTGGCCTTGCAGGCTTCGAGGGCGCGCATCATATGTTTTTCCACGGCGCTTTGGGACAAACCCATGGCCTTGGCGATCTCGGCGTATTTGCGGCCATGGATGCGATTGAGCAAAAAGATCTGCCGCGTGCGCTCGGGCAACGCACGCAACGCCGCTTCGACATGGCGCAAATCGTTGCCGGCCTCCAGCGCCGCTTGCGGCTCGCTGCCGTGGCTGTCCGGTTGATCCGGTTGCCAGCCTTCAGTGACCCGCACCCGCGTGCCTTCGCTGCGCAAGTGGTCGATGGCAATGTTGCCGGCGCAACGCAACAGGTAGGTGCTGAGCTCTTCGACCTGCACCAGCGGCCGGCGCCAGAAGCGCAAAAACAAATCCTGCACCAGGTCCGCCGCCGTTGCCCGACAGCCGACGCGACGGTTCACCAGCGCTTCCATCTGCGAACGCTGGGACAGGAACACTTGCAGGAAATGCGCACGTGCTCCGCGAGGTTCGTCGTCATGGGAATCCGGAGGGCTAGTCATCATCGGGTCAGTACTGCGCAAACGCGGCAACGGGGCTGACGAGCAGGCTCAAAGCAGCCATCGACAGCGCCAGGCGCGGGCGATACGGCATCAACAGCACCAGCAGCAACGCGCTGAGCATCAACACCGCACACCATTCCACCAGGCCAAGCCCCCAGCCGGTCGAAGACACCGCCGCCCACAGAGACAAGATCAGTAACAGCCAGCCACCCAGTTTCAACAACCGGCGACGATGGGCCGTCGGTTTACCGCCCAACAGCTCGGCGTGATGTCGGTCCATCGATAAACACAGTGCGGTGAAACCGCCGTAACAGAGCAACAGCGACAGCAACATTCAGTTCGCCTCTCGCTCAAGGGTAATCGGTTGTGCACGCTGCCGGATGACGATCCTGGCCTGTCCCGAACGCTGCATTTTCCACGCAGCCCAGGCGAAAAACACACCGCTGCCCAGGCACGTCAGATCGAAACCGGCCATCGCCCAATCGCCCTGCGCCAGCGTCACGCCCAAGTGATACGGCGTGGTCATGGCGTTCAGCAGCGGCATCGCGCCAAACAGCAATGCCACCAGTGCCAATTGCTCGATCCACGCCGGGCGGCCCCGGCGGACCATGGCATGCAGCACACTCAAACCCCAGACGATGAAGAAGCTGTTCACCTCCCAATCCGCACGTCCGGCCATGTCGACCGGCAACACCCGATTGGCCCAAAAGAACGCCGCCACCGCCACCATCAAACCGGACATGCTGGCAATGTTCAGCACTTCCACCAGTCGCAATTCGAACGGCATCACAGCGCTTTTCGCGTGTTTGAGCTGACGCTTGCCGAGCCAGATCACCAGCCCGGTGCCGATCATCGCCGTGCCGGCCAACCCGCAAATGAAGTACAACCAGCGCAGCACCGGGCCGGCGAAATGGCCCATGTGCAAACCATAGAAACTGCCGGCAATTGCCCTCGGCAGCGATTGCTCCGGGGTCGTGCCGAGCAGTTGCCCGGTCACGCCGTTGAAGGTCACCGCGCTGCCGAAGTCGTGAACTACACGGTCCGCGCCATCACGCACGAGCACCACCGAGGCATTCGCGTCGCCCGGATTGTTCACCGTCAGCCGCCCGACGCGCCCTCCCGACCACTGCTCGCGCGCCTTTTCCAGCAGCGGTGCCAGCGGCGCCAACTGCGCCGGTTTGTCCGCACGCTCCGGAGCCGTGGAAGCCGGGAACACCTCATCGTAAAACGCCCGCGCATCACCGTTGTACGCGGCAAGAATGCTCGCCGGCATCACCATCGACATGAAAATCACCAGGCTGCTGTAGGTGATCATCAGGTGAAACGGCAGCACCAGCACACCCACCGCATTGTGCCCGTCGAGCCAGGAACGCTGGCCCTTGCGCGGGCGGAAGGTGAAGAAGTCCTTGAAGATTTTCTTGTGGGTGATGATCCCGCTGATCAGCGCGACGAACATCACCATGGCGGCGATGGTCGACAACCAGCGGCCCCACGGATACGGCATTTGCAGCTGAAAGTGGAAACGGTAGAAAAACTCGCCGCCGGTGGTTGCCCGGCCCTGCACTTCGGCGCCGGTTTGCGGGTCGAGGAGTTTTTCTGTGAACTGGCCGCGTTCGCCACGTTTGGCCGGGGTCTGCTGCCAGCGCATCGACAGGCCGGGTTCGCGGGCATCGGGCAGGTCGATGAGCCAGCGCGAGGCTCCCGGGGCGTGTTGCTGAAGGTAGTTTTGCGCCACGGTCAGGCTGGCTTCGGAGGTCACCGAACGCGCAGGGATTTCCGGCTGCATCCAGTGGCTGATCTCGTCCTTGAAATACGCGAGTGTGCCGGTGAGAAAAATCGCAAACAGCAACCAGCCGAAGATCAACCCGGACCAGGTGTGCAACCAGGCCATGGCCTGACGAAAGCCCTCTTTCATGAGCGGCCCATCCAGTACGCGAGGCCCGAAATCGCCGCCAACACCAGGCTTGGCACGATCAACCCGAGCCAGGCCCGCCATGCGCTGCGGCAGGCGAAGCACCAGATCACTGCGCCGAGGTAGGCCAGAAACGAGGTCATCATCCCGGTCACCACGGCATCAGCGCGGGCCATGGGCACCCACAGCGTCAGGCTGACACTGGCCAGCGCCGCAACGATGTAGCCGCCCAGCACGGCGGCCAGCACCCGGGAAGTGACGGCCAATCGGTAGGACACGGGGATTACTTTCATGTTTCGACCTTGAAACCGGTGAGGCCAGGGGAAAATCACGAGGCCAGGGTCGCAATATTAATGATAAATATTCTCATACGCAAAAGAGATACGATCAGCGCCGATTGCCGGAGCGGGTTTGCGCCCCTACAATGCGAACAATTCTTGTTCTCTAACGCATTAAACCGCGCTCGGAGTTACCGTTGCAGTCAGCCCACACCGTCGAAGTCCTTTATCACGCCCATCACAACTGGCTCAACGGTTGGTTGCGGCGCAAGCTCGGCTGCCCGGACAGCGCGGCGGACCTGGCCCAGGACACGTTCATGCGGGTGCTGACCGCGCGAGACACGCCGCAGATCATCGAGCCGCGAGCGTTCCTTACCACCCTCGCCAAACGCGTGCTGTTCAATCATTACCGCCGTCAGGATCTGGAGCGCGCCTACCTCGACGCCCTGGCGCAGATGCCGGAAAGGTTCGCGCCGTCGGAAGAAGAACGGGCGATCATCCTGCAAACCCTGATGGAACTGGACCAGTTGCTCGACGGTTTGCCGCGCCTGGTCAAGCGCGCATTTCTGCTGGCCCAGGTCGATGGCCTGACGTACCCACAGATCGCCGCCGAGCTGGGGATTTCCATCGCCACGGTCAAGCGGCACCTGAATAAAGCGGCGATGCGCTGCTACTTCGCCCTATGAACGGCACCCCGGATTTTTCACCGCAAGTCGCCGAGCAGGCGGTGCAGTGGTTGATGAAAATGCAGCAAGGGCCGTTGAGCCCGCGCCAGCAAAACGCCTGGCAGCAATGGCTCGATGCGCACAGCGAGCATCAACGGGCGTGGGAGCATATTCAGCGGGTCAACCAGCGCCTGCGTGGTTTGTCTTCGCCGCTGGCGCATGCGGCCCTGAATGCACCGACGTCCAGCAGCCGGCGTCAGGCGCTGAAGTTGTTGCTGATTCTTGGTGCCGGTTCGGCCGCCACCTGGGGCATGCGCGAGCGCAACTTGCTGCCACCGTTGCTGGCTGACTACCGCAGCCCCATTGGCCAGCGGCGCAAGATCGCGCTCGCAGACGGCAGCCAATTGCAACTCAACACCGCGAGTTCGGCGGATGTGCAGGTCGAGGGTCAGCAACGGCTGATCCGTTTGCTTGAAGGCGAGATGCTGCTGACGACGTCCAATGCGTTTCAAGTGCGCACGGCGCAAGGCTTGTTGAAAACAGAAGGGGCGCGCCTGAACGTTCGGCAGTTTGCGGATCGCACTCAGGTCGCGGTGTTTGAAGGCCATGTCGAATTGACGCCAGATGGAGGTTCACCCTGGGTACTGCAAAGCGCCCGGCAGTTGAGTTTTGATGCTCGCGGAATCGGCAACCCTGTGCCTCTGGACGCCAACAGCGGCGCCTGGGCCGACGGCATGCTGGTGGCTGCGCACATGCGCCTCGGGGATTTCCTTGAGGAACTTGGCCGCTATCGTCGCGGGCAGTTGAACTGCGATGCGAAAGTTGCGGACTTGTTGATCTCCGGGACTTATCCACTGGACGACAGCGAGCGGATTCTGGATCTGCTGGAAATCAGCTTGCCGGTGAAGGTGAAGCGCTTTACGCGGTATTGGGTAACCGTCGAGGCGCGCGCCTGACTCTTGTAGGAGCCGGCTTGCTGCGGGCGGCGTTCCGACGATCGGCACGCCGCGGTCTGTCTGATACACCGCCTTCGCCGGCAAGCCTGGCTCCTACAGTTACGGTGTTTGTTCAGAAATTCTGTGGCAGCGGGGTTGCTTGCGAAAGCCCCAAAAAATATTCACACAACCGTGAGCCGTTTTTCAGATCTGGCGTGACAGAGAAGGAAAGCCACCTTGATTCCACCTTCTCAGGATCGTCCTCCATGCACCCCACCCGCCTTACCCCGCTGGCCCGCACCTTGCGCCAACTCTTGCTGGGCGCCAGCCTGAGCTTCGGCGCGCTGCCACTCGTCCACGCAGACGATGCCAAGCCGTACCACATCGCGCCATCGTCGCTGGAAAACGCCCTCAACCAGTTCGGCCGTGAAGCCGGCGTGTTGATTTCGTTTGGCTCGCAAGTCACCAGCGGTGTGCAGAGTCGTGGCCTGGAGGGCAACTACACCGCCGAACAGGGCTTGAACGCCTTGCTCGAAGGCACCGGCCTGCAGGCCCGCGCCGAAGGCAACAATGCGTTCAGCCTGCAACCGGTGGGCAATGCTGCGCTGGAGCTGGACACGTCCAAAGTGGTCGGCGACTGGCTCGGTGATGCGCAACAAATCAACGTCTTCGAACATCCCGGCGCGCGTGACGTGATCCGTCGCGAGGAATTCGAACGCCAGGGCGCAACCCAGGCCAGGGACGTGCTCAACCGCATCCCCGGCGTCAACGCGCCGGACAACAATGGCACCGGCAGCCATGACATGGCACTGAACTTCGGGATTCGTGGTCTCAATCCGCGCCTGGCGTCGCGCTCGACGGTGTTGATGGATGGCATCCCGGTGCCCTTCGCGCCTTACGGTCAGCCACAGTTGTCGTTCGCGCCGATCAGCATGGGCAACATGGACGCGGTCGACGTGGTGCGCGGCGGCGGCGCGGTGCGTTATGGCCCGCAAAACGTCGGCGGCGTGGTCAACTTCGTGACCCGCGCGATTCCCGACGAGCCCACGGTGAAAGGCGGTTTCCAGACCGAAACCAGCCCCTCCTCCAGCCACGACGGTTTCAAGACCACCGGCAACCTGCTGGCCGGCGGCACTGCCGACAATGGCCTGGGCGGCGCGTTGTTGTATTCCGGCACACGCGGTGGCGACTGGCGTGAACATAGCGACACCGAGATCGATGACCTGATTCTCAAAGGCAAATACCAGCTCGACGACGCCAACAGCTTCAATGCCATGGCCCAGTATTACGAAGGCAAGGCCGACATGCCCGGTGGCCTGAACGTTGCCGATTACGATGCCGATCCGTACCAGTCGACCCGCCCGAAAGATCAGTTCTGGGGCCGCCGGACAATGTTCAACTTCGGCTATCGCTATCAGGAAGATCGCCGCGAATTCACCGCCAACACCTTCTTCACCAAAACCCTGCGCAGCGGCTATCTGGATCAGGGCACGTTCCTGTCGCTGTCGCCACGCGAGTACTGGGTACGTGGCCTGGAAACCCGCTTCGCCCAAGGCTTTGATGTTGGCCCCACCAGCCATGAAGTCGGTGTCGGCTATCGCTACATCAACGAGGCCGGCCACGAACTGCGCTATCGCACGCCGATTGCCAGTAACGAGTATCCGACCACCAACAGCCGCAACGACCGCGATACGCGCGGCGGCACCGAGGCCAATGCGTTTTTCGTCGATGACCGGATCGACATCGGCAAATGGACAGTGACGCCGGGCATCCGCTACGAAATGATCGAATCGCAACAGACCAACAACCTGACGAACGAGAAATACAAGGGCGACTACAACACCGCCCTGCCGGCGCTGAACGTGCTCTATCACCTGACCGACAGCTGGAACCTCTACGCCAACACCGAAGGCTCGTTCGGCAGCGTGCAATACAGCCAGATGCCAAACCGCGTGACCAGCGGCGAAGTCAAACCGGAAAAAGCGCGCACCTGGGAACTGGGCACCCGCTACGACAACGGTGCGTTACGCGCGGAAATCGGCACGTTCCTGATCAACTTCGACAATCAGTACGAAAGTAATCAGACCAACGATTCGGTGATCGCTCGGGGCGAGACTCGCCATCAGGGCATCGAAACCAGCGTCAACTACGCACTCGATGATGTGAGCCCGGCACTGGCCGGTTTCGATGTCTACGCCACTTATGCCTATGTGGACGCGACCATCCGCGAAGACGGGCCGAACAAGGGCAATCGTGTGCCGTTCTCCTCGAAACACAAGGGCACCGTGGGCGTCGGTTACACCGAAGGCGCGTGGAAGTTGAACCTGGACAGCAGCTATCAGAGCGACCAGTTTGCCGACAACGCCAACACGTCGAAAGAAAGCGCCGACGGCAGCACGGGCACGATTCCTGGCTACATGCTGTTCAGCAGCCGCGCGGCGTATGACTTCGGGCCGAAGTTGTCGGATTTGAATGTGGCGGTGGGGGTGAAAAACATCTTCAACCACCAGTACTTCACACGCTCGTTCGATGACAACAACAAGGGCAAGTACGTCGGGGAACCGCGGACGGTGTATGTGCAGACGTCGGTGGCGTTCTGATCTGAAACTGAACAGCCTCGCTGCAATTCACCCCTGTAGGAGCGAGGCTTGCCCGCGAAGGCGATTTAACGAGCGACATATGCGCTGGACTTTCCGGGCCTCTTCGCGGGCAAGCCACGCTCCTACAAGGAACCGCGGCGCCGCGATAATCGGCACAAACAACAACGGGCCTGCAATGCAGGCCCGTTTTTCGTTGGGACGTTAAATCAGGCGTCAGCCGTTTTGTGCAGCCTGTTCATTCTCGAGAAACTCGTCTTCCAGCAGCGCATCGGCTGCACGTCTCTCGAACGGCACCACAGCGGCACGTGGTTTGCCCCGCAGTTTGCCAAACAGATGTTCCAGTGCATGTTCGAGTTTTTCAGCCGCACCGTCGATCGCCAGTTCCAGGTTTTCGGCTTTATGGGTGACAGAAATCGGTTGGTGGCCTTTTGGCCGCGCTTCCAGCTGGCAGCGCAAATCATGGGGACCGGGCTTGTCGCCGTTCTCGTCCCGCAGATGGACCTCGACGCGTGTCAGGTCCTCTTCATAACGTTCGAGCGTGCTCTCAATGGTAGTACGTACCCACTCCTCCAGTCGGATGCTGCTTTGAATATGGTTATCGCTGTTGACTTGGATTTGCATAGTTCATCCCTTATTTCAGCTAGCTCGCGAGAGGCCCCTCGGCTGGCCCTTGGGCGTCATCACCGTGACCTCTTGGTTACACAATCGGTCTGTACGCTGAACAATTCAACCCCTGAAAAAAGATAAATTTTCATACGCAAAAAAAGCCGGACAAGGAGCAAAAGCGCTGTTAAGGTCGGGAGTTGGGTCGCTTCACTTCTTTGTCATAATTACTCACATCTGCCGCTCCGCCAGCGGGTGCAGGCTGCGAAAAACTCCCGCCTCCTCTACCAGCCAGTCATGTACCGCGCGCACGCCCGGATGGCTCAGCGCCCCCGGCGCGTAAAGCAGCACATAACGTTTGTGATTGGGCACCGCCAACCCGAACGGCACAATCAACGTCCCGCGCTCCAGCTCATCGTTCAACAGCGTTCGCCGCGCAATCGCCACGCCCATGCCGGCAATCGCCGCTTCGATAGTCAGGTGATTGCGATTGAACGTGTGCCCGCGCCGCACGTCAGCGCCTTCGAAGCCGATGGCGTTGAGATAGAACTCCCACTCCGCGTACTCGTAACTGCCGCGCCAGGCCGTAATGTCGTGCAACAGCGGAAAGTGCGACAGGTCTGCCGGGCCATGCAAAGGCGGCCGTCCGCGCAACAGACTCGGCGCACAGACCGGGAAAATCTGTTCGTCGAGCAAGGTTGTGGATAACAAGCCAGGGTAGCTGCCGTCGTTCAGGTCGATGGCCAGGTCAAAGTCGCCCTCATGCAACGGCACGCTGCTGTCCTCGGCCACCAGGCGCAGCTGAATGTCCGGAAAACGCTGCTGCAAGCGCGGCAGACGCGGGGTCAGCCATTTGCTCAGGAACGATGGAATCGACCGTACCCGCAGAATTCCGCTGATCATTCCCGCGTCCAGTCGTCGCAATTCCGCGTCGATGCTGCCGTAAGCCTCGTTGACCGTAATGGCCAGTCGCTGGCCTTGCGCGCTCAACTCCACGCCCCGGGCACGCCGGTGGAACAGTCGAAACCCCAGCCGCTCTTCCAGTTGTCGGATCTGCTGACTGACCGCCCCCGGCGTGATGTGCAGTTCTTCGGCGCAGCGGGTGAATGACAAGTGCCGTGCGGCACAGGAAAACACGTGCAGCCAGACGTAAGTCTGGGCGTGCAATTGGCGACTCATTGTTTAGTCCTGCTAAAGGCTGTCTTAGGAAGTTTCGTTGGTCACGTAGGACCGAGGTAGGCAGTATCGCCGACATTGCGCTTGTCCTACAAAAATGGCAGCGATTTCTCTTCCATTGCTTGTATAGGCTTTAGCATGGCTATCAGTGTTTTTGATCTTTTCAAAGTCGGCATCGGTCCGTCCAGTTCTCACACCGTCGGCCCGATGCGCGCCGCCGCGACCTTTGCCCAGGCACTGATTGACCAGCATTTGCTGGACGCCGTACGCCGAGTGGAAATCCGCCTGTATGGCTCCCTTTCCGCCACCGGCGTCGGCCACGCCACCGACCGCGCCTGCGTCATGGGCCTGATGGGCGAATGGCCGGACAGCATCGACCCGACCTGCATCGACAGCCGCATCAAAACCCTGCTCGAGACCGGCGAACTGAATCTCGCCGGCAAAAAAACAATCGCCTTCAACTGGCAACATGATCTCCTGCTGCTCGACGAGAGCCTGCCCTACCACCCCAACGCCATGTCGCTGACAGCTTTCGGCGACACCGGTGAGCTGTCGGAGCAAACGTACTACTCGATCGGCGGCGGTTTCATCATTGAAGCGGCCGAAGCCGAGTCCGGCATCGCGCCGACCAGCGACGTGGTGCTGCCGTATGATTTTTCCAGCGCCGCCGAATTGCTCAAGCTCTGCAATCAGCATGGCCTGCGGGTTTCCGAGTTGATGATGGCCAACGAGCGGGCCTGGCGCAGCGAAGCCGAAATCCGTCAGGGCTTGCTGCACATCTGGTCGGTGATGCGCGAGTGCGTCGAGCAGGGTTTGCGCCACGAAGGCATCCTGCCCGGCGGTCTGAATGTTCCGCGCCGCGCAGCGAAATTGCACCGCAGCCTGCTGGAAATCGGCAAGCCGAATGTCATCACTTCGACACTGTCGGCGATGGAATGGGTGAACCTGTTTGCCCTCGCCGTGAACGAAGAAAACGCCGCCGGCGGACGGATGGTCACCGCGCCTACCAACGGCGCGGCCGGGATCATTCCCGCCGTCCTGCACTACTACATGAAATTCAACCCGGACGCGTCGGACGATGACGTCGTTGCGTTCTTTTTGGGCGCCGCGGCCGTAGGCATTCTCTGTAAGAAAAACGCCTCGATCTCCGGCGCCGAAGTCGGCTGTCAGGGCGAAGTCGGTTCGGCGTGCGCCATGGCCGCCGCCGGTCTGGCCGACGTACTGGGCGCCACGCCCGAGCAACTGGAAAACGCCGCCGAAATCGGCCTGGAACACAACCTGGGCCTGACCTGCGACCCGGTCGGCGGCCTGGTGCAAGTGCCGTGTATCGAGCGCAACGCCATCGCGGCCGTGAAGGCGATCAACGCCACGCAAATGGCCCTGCGCGGCGACGGCAAACACTTCATTTCCCTGGACCGGGTGATCCGCACCATGCGCGATACCGGCGCCGACATGCACGACAAATACAAAGAGACTTCACGGGGCGGCCTGGCTGTCAGCTGGGTGGAGTGCTGAGGAGCATTCCCGACCGTCCGCAACACGTGAGCCCGAGCAAGAATAATAACGAGGCCAATAACGATGACCGATGTACGTACACCTGCTGCCGATAATCCTGCTGTAGACCTGACACGCAATACAGAAACAGCCCACAAGGGCTGGAGCAAACACGACACCACCTGGATGCTGGGCCTCTACGGCACGGCGATTGGCGCCGGCACGCTGTTCCTGCCGATCAACGCTGGCGTGGGTGGCTTCTGGCCGCTGCTGATCCTGGCGGTGCTGGCGTTTCCGATGACCTTCTTTGCCCACCGCGGCCTGACTCGCTTCGTGCTGTCGGGACGCTCCGGGGACATCACCGAAGTGGTGGAAGAACACTTCGGCATCGGTGCCGGCAAGCTGATCACGCTGCTGTATTTTTTCGCGATCTTCCCGATTCTGCTGGTGTACAGCGTGGCGCTGACCAACACCCTCAGCAGTTTCATGGAGCACCAGTTGCACATCGCCCCGCCACCTCGGGCGGTGCTGTCGCTGGGGCTGATCCTTGGTCTGATGGCGATTGTGCGCTGCGGCCAGGGTGTCATCGTCAAATGCATGAGCGTGCTGGTTTACCCGTTCGTCGCGGCGTTGCTACTGCTCGGTATCAGTCTGATTCCGAACTGGAACGGCGCGTTCTTCGCCACTGCCGGTGACGGCATGCCGATGCCGCTGTTCTTCAAAACGCTGTGGCTGGCGATCCCGGTGATGGTGTTTTCGTTCAACCATTCGCCGATCATCTCCGCCTTCGCAGTCGATCAGAAGCAGCGGTACGGCGAGCAGGCCGAGCGCAAGAGCAGCGGCATCCTCGCCATTGCCCACGGGATGATGGTGGTGACCGTGATGTTCTTCTGTTTCAGCTGCGTGCTGGCCCTGTCCCCGGCTGATCTGGCGGCGGCGAAGGCACAGAACATCTCGATCCTGTCGTACCTGGCCAACCACTTCCAGACCCCGGTCATTGCCTACGCCGCGCCGCTGATTGCGCTGGTGGCGATCACCAAATCCTTCCTCGGCCATTACATCGGCGCCAGCGAAGGCTTTCAGGGCCTGATCGTGAAAAGCCTGCGTGGTCGTGGCCGGGTGATGTCGGCGAGCTGGCTGAACCGCATCACTGCACTGTTCATGATCCTCAGCTGCTGGGCCGTGGCCACTTTCAACCCGAGCATCCTTGGCATGATCGAAACCCTCGGCGGGCCGATCATTGCGTGCCTGTTGTTCCTGATGCCGATGTACGCCATCCGCCGCGTGCCGGCTTTGCGCCAGTATTCGGGCCAGGCGTCGAACGTGTTTGTGGTGTTGATCGGTCTGATTGCACTGTCTGCGATCATCTACTCATTCATGCCCTGAAACGGGCAAAGTTCTTGTAGGAGCGAGCCTGCTCGCGATGGTCTCGAGAGCGCCACGTTTACCCGGTAAACACGCGTTATCGTTGACGAACATCGCGAGCAAGCTCGCTCCTACATTGTTCGACAATCTTTCCGGCATGCCCCTTGCTATATCCCTGACGAGGCAAAAAGGATGTTTGAATACCTCCGCGAGCGACAGGCCGATGGTCCGGTGTTGCGAACCAACCCGATCATGGCCGGTCAACTACTGCACGTTCAATCAGGCGGTGACGCATCATGGACAACCCTTTTCAGCTCATCACCGATGCCTTTGCACCGGATTACCAGATCAACCTGAGCATTCAGGGGCTGGACGGCAGCATCATGCTGACCCTCTCCAACAGCGGCCGCGTCGTGGCCAAGCGAATGATCAGCGCCGAACAACGCAATGACCCCAAGCGCCTCAAACGCCTGGTGCAAAGTATTCAATTCGGCATCGCCATCGAGCAGGGTCACAGCGCAATGACCATCCTCGAAGCCATGACCGACAGCGACAATCGCACCCCGCCGCCGCCATCGACCAAAGCCCACCCACGCCCCGCCATGCGGTTTTAAATCTCGCCCTTCTCCACTTCGGGATGCTCACCGGAACCCGCACCGGTCTTGCGTTGCGGGTGTTCGATCTTCACCGAAGGGAATTGCGACGAGGCGTAACGCACCACCAGAATCGCAAACGCCAGCAGCAGAATCCCGCCGCACAGGTAAATGATGCCCAGGTCCGGCGGATTGTGGTGCGAGACGTTGGAGATCAACAACCGCGTCAGCGCGGTGATCGCCACGTAGATCAGGAAACGCACCGGCATGTGATTGGTCTTGAAGTAAATCCCGACCATTGCGCCCAGTTCGAGGTAGATGAACAGCAGCAAGATGTCGTCGATCTTGATGTGCCCCGCTTCGATCATCCCCAGAAACTCCATCACCGCCGCCCACGCGGTCACCGCACCGATGGCGAACAACGCCAGGTAGTGGAAGGTCTCGACGAACAGATTGCCCAGGGATTCGGCCAGTTGGTGCACGTTCTGCCGCAGGTTCTCGGCCCAGTTGATTTTCACGATGATTCTTCCTTAGCTCGGTTCGAGCGGATGATGCGGGTTGGACGTGACGGTTGTTCTGCATGCAGAAAAAAGGCCAGAGGTTGATGGTGAGATGGCGATAGGCTGCCAGTGGACACTTTTGTGGTGTCTGGACGGGCGCGTTCGCGGGCAAGCCTCGCTCCTACGTAGCGGTATTGCCCTGTAGGAGCGAGGCTTGCCCGCGAATGGAGCAACGCGGTCTACCTGACAAACGCTGATTTCGGTCTACATTAAAAAGCCACTACCCAAAGCGCAGGGATTCGCTTATCCTTTTCGCTGTATAAAAACACAGTGGTCGAAACAGACAACTATCGTGAAGGCATGTGAGGTGGTGAATGGCCGTCGAAGTGGTATACCGCAGCAGCCGAGATCTGGAGCGCTTGTTCATGGATAAAGCCGAAGCTGACCGTCATGACAAAATGCTCGAACTGGCCGAATTGCTGGCTGAAGTGTTGCAAAAAGCCGTTCCGTCCCTGACCGAGCAGCAAGTGGAAGAAGCCGGGATCTACATGGCGAAGAACCGCGATGTGTTCGCCAAGGCGTTCAAGAGTCAGCCGGACGCGTTGTCCGAGCTGTTGAGCGCGCCTGTTGAAGTCGCGGAACAGGTTGAAGTGACAGAAACAGCTGAGCCGACCAAGCCAGCCAAAGCCGCTAAAACGCCGAAGTAAGCAACACCCGAATTGAACAGGCCCTGAGTCGAATGACTCAGGGCCTTTTTCATGCCTGCGAAAAACGCGGCTCAAACCGTTCGCGGCGTTCGCTCGTCTGCAGCTGTCGAGCTTCCACGTACTGACGCACCCCATGGCGACTGCGGAGAAAGTCCCTGGATGACGTAGAGATACGTTTCTTGCGCAGCGTAGTCGAGCACGCTGATCAAACCGCCGACATAGCTACCGTTGTAAAGGAAACCATCAAAGTTATAGGTCACCGTGAAGGTGATCTGTGCCTCGGCACTTTTGCCCGAGGCCTCGATGATCGTGCCCGCCAACGTTGCTGGCGATACGGTGCTTCCCTCGTACGGGATCGGATCCTGGTAGAAATCCGGTAGCGCCAATGCGCCCGTCACCGAATCGGTGTCGAACGTCAACGTGCCGCTCTGCCAAACCTGCAACCCGTTCGGGTTGGCGCTCGCGTCAAACAGGCTGACGGAGAAGGTGTAAGAAGTGCTCATGATTTCACCCATGGCCGTTCAACGACGTTCAACAGGTAGACCTCTTCACTGTCAGGCGTCAGTGAAAACAGGTAGCCATTGTTGAGGAAGTCCTCGTGATCGCTGACATCGATGGGCCAACCGGGGTACTGATTACCGTCGGCGTCCAGCACCCACATGAACTTGACGTTGTAGTCTGTCGGGGTGGCCGATTTGTAGACACCGCCGGCGACCTGCGTCCCGTCGTCAAACCGCGCCCATGCCATGACGACCGGCGAGCCAACACTGATTTCGTCGGGCACCGGTGTATTGCCCTGCATGATCAGCGTCCACGCCTCTTTACCGCCTGCAGGAAGCGTCATTCGCGCAACGTATTGCGGCGTCGGCGATCCTGCTGCCTGTCCCGTAACGGCACCCTGACCAACGCCCGTGCCCTGCGCGACATTGAGGGTATAACCAAACGTGTTTTCACCGGGCTGCTGCACCGGGCCGGTGATGGTGCAGATCAGGCCATTTTGCTGGGCGACCTCCACGTAGGGGTCCCAGGAACCGGGCGTCGATCCCGAATTGATAACGCAGTTGATGGCCGGGTTTTCAGACTGGTAGAGGGTGAAGAAGACGTTGCCGTCGTTGTCCCATAAACCGGTGCTCACCGGACCTGCGGTGCCGGGGGTGAAAATAGTGATCTGCCCGCCGTAATTGGCGCCGTTATCGTCGCTGACAAACGACACGCCAATATCAAGGCTGGAGTTGATCGTGAAATTGCAGGTGAGAGAAGAACTGGAAGACATGATTCGCTCCTTGAAATCACGAAAAAGCAGTGCGCCAGTCATGATTGCCCCAGACGCTGGCAGGCCCTCATCAACCGGGCGGGTGGCGTTGCGCCATCCCGCTTGCAGCGTAGTCAGGTCTTTAGAATTTGCCAGCGAAGTGAAGGGCGCGGCGAGCCTTCACCGGTACAAGACTTTCTCCGCCAACTCGTCCGCCACTCGGGCGGGGGAACGTTTCTCAGCCTGGGCATGGGCGAACACTTCGGTCAGCCGTGAGCTGATTTTCGACAAGTGCGCGGTGATGGTCGTCAGCTCTTCGCCACGGTGTTTGAGCGACACGTAAATCAGCCCGCCGGCATTGATCACATAATCCGGCGCATAAAGAATGCCTCGCCGTTCCAGTTGATCCGCGACATCCAGATGAGTCAGTTGGTTATTCGCCGAACCGGCCACTGCCGAGCATCGCAGTTGCGTAACGGTGTTGCTGTTGAGCACGCCGCCGAGGCCGCACGGCGCGAGAATGTCGCAGGGCGTGCTGAGCAACGCCTCGTTGGCAATCGGGTGAGCGCCGAGTTGCTCCATCGCCAGTTGCACCTTGCCGTGATCGATGTCGCTGACCAGCAGTTCGGCACCGGCAGCGTGTAACTGCTCGGCCAAGGCATAACCGACATTGCCCAGGCCTTGAATGGCCACGCGCAGGCCTTCGAGGTTGTCGCTGCCCAGGCGGGCCATGGCGGTGGCACGAATGCCGGTGAATACGCCCATCGCCGCGTGAGGCGCCGGATCGCCCGCCGAAGTGGTGCTGGTGACGTGCTGGGTCTGTTGGGCGATGCAATCCATGTCCGCCACTGAGGTACCGCTGTCGATGGCCGTGATGTAGCGCCCGTCGAGCTGATTGATGCAGCGCCCGAACGCTTCGAACAGCGCGGCTCGGTTTTCCACATGGACCGGTCGAACAATCACCGCCACGCCGCCACCCTGAGCCAGGCCGGCCAGTGCCGCCTTGTAACTCATGCCTTGAGCCAGGCGAATGGCATCCTCGACCGCGGACTCGTCGCTTGGATAGGCAAGGTAGCGACACCCGCCCAGGGCAGGCCCCAGACGGCTGTTATGAATAGCAATGACCGCCTTCAACCCGGTAACCGAGTCGACGCTCAGATGCAGCGATTCAAGGCGAGTGCTTTGCATGAGAGCGAACATCGTAGGGGCTCCCGAATCACTTCTTGTAGTCGCCAGTATAGGCTTGCGCCCAAAATTTGCAGAAGCGCACCGGAATAAGCGGCGCCGCCATTCAGGCTTTCGGACATAACCTGCGCGGCACTGGACGAATGCCGCAGGGGAGGCTAAAACGAGGCATGTCCCGGAGATTTTGATGACGCCCCGCCAACGTTTTTTCGACTGCCTGCAACGATCACCGCCCGCGCTGTTCGAAGCGGCGCTGTGGATTGCCGTCGAGCACGATAAAGAGGTGGATCCGCAGGCGGTACTGGCAAATTTCAAGGAGCTGCAACAGCGCGTCAGTTACGGCTTGCCGATGTTGCCGGTGAGCGAGCTGGCCCAGCCGCTGTTGCGACGCCTGAATGATCTGGGATACGCCCAGGACGATTTCACGCCATTGCGACCGCAAGTGGCCTTGCTCGACAAAGTGCTGGAGCGCCGACGTGGCCAGCCATTGGCCCTGGGCCTGATTGCGCTGGAACTGGCCAGAGGCCTGGAAATCCCCCTGGTCGGGGTCAACTTCCCAGGGCATTTCCTGCTGCGGGTTCCGGGGGCCGATCACCTGCTGGACCCTTGCGGCGGTCGACGGTTGTACCCCAACGATTGCCGGGAACTGCTGCAACGCCAGTACGGCCCGAACATGAAACTCAGCGCCGAACATTTGCTGACGGCCGAGCCGGTGCAAATGCTCCAGCGGTTGTCACGCAACCTGCGCCAGTTGCACCTTTCCCACGATGACTACATTGGCGCGTTGATCGACGCCGAACGCGTACTGGAACTGGGCAACGCCAGCGCCTCCGATTACCTGGCCCGGGCCAGCCTTTACCAGCGGCTGGACTGCCCGAACGCCGAGCGTTTCGATCTGGAGCATGCGCTGCTGCTCAGCGACGACCCTATCCAGCGGATCCGCCTGACCGAACGACTCGGCCACCTGCCCCCCAACTCAATCGTCCACTGAACCTGCAGGCGCCGGCTTGCTGGCGATTCAGACGCCGCGGTCAGTCAGGAACACCGCGTTATCGTTCATCGCGAGCAAGCTTCGCTCCTACAGGGAATTGTGCGGTATTTGACCCTGTAGGAGCCGGCTTGCTGGCGATTCAGACGCCGCGGTCAGTCAGGAACACCGCGTTATCGTTCATCGCGAGCAAGCTTCGCTCCTACAGGGAATTGTGCGGTATTTGAACCTGTAGGAGCCGGCTTGCTGGCGATTCAGACGCCGCGGTCCGTCAGGAACACCGCGTTATCGTTCATCGCGAGTAAGCTTCGCTCCTACAGGGAATTGTGCGGTATTTGAACCTGTAGGAGCCGGCTTGCTGGCGATTGATACGCCGCGGTCCATCAGGAACAACGCGTTATCGTTCTTCGCGAGCAAGCTTCGCTCCTACAGGGAATTGTGCGGTATTTGAACCTGTAGGAGCCGGCTTGCTGGCGATTCAGACGCCGCGGTCCGTCAAGAACACCGCGTTATCGTTCTTCGCAAGCAAGCTTCGCTCCTACAGGGGGCGGTGTGATGTTTTCAAGGAGTGTCTGGCTGATTGGCCGGGTGCGCTTTCATGAACGCTGGATGCGTCGCCGCCAGCGTCGCCACTCGACGAATCCGTGGGTATGCCTCCAGCGAAATGTTGAAACGTTCAGCCGCGTACAGCTGCGGAATCAGGTACACATCCGCCAGCCCCGGCTCAGCGCCGAAGCAATAACCTTCATCACCAATCAACTGTTCCACCGTCGCCAGCCCTTGGCTGATCCAGTGCCCGATCCACTCGACCACCTGCGCTTCATCGTGGCCCAACTGCCGCAGCCTGTTGAGCACGCTGACGTTGTGCAGCGGATGCACGTCGCAGCCAATCACCGCCGCCACACCGCGCTCATGCGCGCGAGCGGCGAGGTCTTTGGACAGCAGCGGCACCTGTGGATAACGTTCCTCCAGGTACTCGATGATCGCCGGTGACTGAATCAGCAACTCGCCTTCGTCGGTGCGCAAGGCCGGCACCCGGCCTTGCGGATTGATCGCCAGGTACGGTGGCTGGCGATGCTCACCGCCCGGCGGCGCGATCAGGTTGATCGGCAACGCCTTGTAATCCAGGCCCTTCAACGCCAATGCGATACGCACCCGGTAAGACGAGGTCGAACGGTAGTAGGTATAGAGTTCCATGACCCGTTCCTCTTAACGCGCCGGCAGCACTTTGCCACGGCATTCGCCGAAACCGATGGAGGCAAAACCGTCGCGGCTGCAACGGGCACGCAGGATGATTTCGTCGCCGTCCTCAAGGAATTTACGCACTTCGCCGGAGGCCAGTTCGATCGGCTTTTTACCGCCCTCGGTGATTTCCAGCAGGCTGCCGAACTGACCGCTTTCCGGCCCCGACAAAGTGCCCGAGCCGAACAGATCGCCGGCCTGCAACTGGCAGCCGTTGACGCTGTGGTGCGCAACCATTTGCGCCACGGTCCAGTACATGTGTCGGGTGTTGCTCAGGGTCAGGCGATGGGCCGGCAGGTTCTGCTCGCGCATGCCTTCGGTCAGCAGCAGCACTTCCAGTTCGATGTCGAAGGCACCCGCGGCCTGGTCACGTTTGTCGAACAGGTAAGGCAGCGGCTGCGGATCGCCTTCCGGACGCGCCGGTTGCGCACGACGGAACGGCTCCAGCGCTTCGGCCGTCACCACCCATGGCGAGATGCTGGTAATGAAACTCTTCGACAGGAACGGCCCCAGAGGCTGGTATTCCCACGCCTGGATATCCCGCGCCGACCAGTCGTTGAGCAGGCAGAAACCGGCGATGTGATCGGCGGCGTCGCCGATGGCAATCGAGTCGCCCATGTCGTTGCCCTGGCCGATCCAGATGCCCAGTTCCAGTTCGTAATCCAGCCGTGCACACGGGCCGAAGGTCGGTTCGGTCTGACCGGCCGGCAGGGTCTGGCCTTTCGGACGGCGAACGTCGGTGCCGGACGGGCGAATGGTCGATGCGCGGCCGTGGTAACCGATCGGCACGTACTTGTAGTTCGGCAGCAGCGGGTTGTCGGGACGGAACAGTTTGCCGACGTTTTGCGCGTGCTCGATGCCGACGTAGAAGTCGGTGTAATCGTTGATTTTTGCTGGCAGGTGCATCTCGCAGTTCGCCGCCAGCGGCAGCAGTTTTGCACCTTGGGCTTCGATCTTGCCGTGCAGGGTGCTGCCTTCCTTGAACAGTTCAATCAAGCGCTCACGCAGGGCAACACGAGCCTCGCGGCCGAGTTCGAAAAACGCATTGAGCTGACCGCCACGGGTGGCTTCGACCGCCGCTTTTGCAGCGCCGTCGAACAGGCCGGCGTCGAGTGCCGCTTGCAGATCGAAGATGTGTTCGCCAATCGCCACGCCACTGCGCGGCGCAGAACCCTTCACGCTGAACACGCCCAGCGGCAGGTTTTGCAGCGGGAAGTCGACATGGCCGTTGGCGGAGGCAACCCAGCTACGAGTAATGGAAGTCTGAGTCATGGGTTATCTCCGGGTCGGGTCGAAAGTAGCGGGCAGCGTGGCCCAGCAGGCGTCGTAATGGGGTTGCAGCTGTGGGCAGTCGAGGGCGAAGCGACTCGGGCGCAGCACCTGACTGGTCTCGAACATGAAGGCCATGGTGTTGTCGATTTTCGCTGGTGCGAGTTCTGCGTTGATCGCTTTGGTACAGGTTTCCCCGTCCGGGCCGTGGGCGCTCATGCAACTGTGCAGCGACGCACCGCCGGGCACAAAGCCTTCGGCCTTGGCGTCGTACTCGCCCTTGATCAGGCCCATGAATTCGTTCATCAGGTTGCGGTGGAACCACGGTGGACGGAAGGTTTTTTCGGCGACCATCCAGCGTGGCGGGAAGATCACGAAGTCGAGATTGGCCAGGCCATGGACGCTGGTCGGCGAAGTCAGGACGGTGAAAATCGAAGGATCCGGATGATCGAAGCTGACCGTGCCAATGGTGTTGAAACGGCGCAGGTCATATTTGTACGGCACGTTATTACCGTGCCAGGCGACCACGTTCAGCGGCGAATGATCGAGCTCGCAACCCCACAACTGGCCGAGGAATTTCTGCACCAGGGTGGTCGGCTGCTTGAGATTTTCGTAATGAGCGACCGGGGTCAGGAAGTCCCGTGGATTGGCCAGACCGTTGCTGCCAATCGGTCCGAGGTCCGGCAGGCGCAATGGCGCGCCGTGGTTTTCCGCCATGTAGCCGCGCGCCTGCGGGTCGAGCAGTTCGACGCGAAATTTCAGACCACGCGGCAGCACGGCGATTTCCAGCGGCTCGAGTTCCAGCACGCCCAGTTCAGTGGTAATGCGCAGGCGGCCCAGTTCCGGCACCAGCAGCAGTTCGCCATCCGCATTGAAGAACACGCGCTCCATGGAGCGGTTGGCACGGTAATGGTAAATGCTGATTCCGGCCGGTTTTTCCGCCGCCGAATTGGCGGCCATGCTCACCAGCCCGTCAAT
The DNA here is from genome assembly GCF_949768225.1 of Pseudomonas sp. IT-P44. Lineage (NCBI taxonomy): Bacteria > Pseudomonadati > Pseudomonadota > Gammaproteobacteria > Pseudomonadales > Pseudomonadaceae > Pseudomonas > Pseudomonas sp. IT-P44. The sequence goes on from NZ_CATKQM010000090.1 coordinate 40,723, forward strand.
GAAATCGGTTGGCTCGGTCGGGATGTCCAACGGGTTCCAGCGCAGGCGATTGGGGGTCACTTCACCCAACGGTCCGCCGGCCAGTTGCCGATCCAGTTTGACGAACGCCGGGTGATTGGCCGATGGCTGAATGCGGTACATCCAGGTCCGCCGCGCTTCGGCGCGAACCATGGTGAACGCGGTGCCGGAGAACAGTTCGGTGTAGAGGCCGTACGGGGCTTTTTGCGGGGAGTTCTGGCCGACGGGCAGTGCGCCGGGCAACGCTTCACTGCTGAATTCATTGCCGAAGCCGGACTGATAAGCCAGCGCGGGCGCCGTTGAATCGAGGTTCATGGAGCCTCCTGAACAGGGAGTGGGCAATGGCCTGTCACTCTGTTGCAGAGGTCTCGGCACGCCTGGGTTATTTTTATCGTAATTCAATTACGAATAACGTAATTTGATTGGTATTGACCGTCAAGCTATAAAGACGCCCATTCGTCCCGGGATCAGACTGCCTCCATGGAAACGCCGCGCAACAACGACAAACAGAAAGTCCGCTCGGCCGAGGTCGGCACCGACATCCTCAAGGCACTGGCCGAGTTGTCGCCATCGACTTCACTGTCGCGCCTGGCCGAGCATGTGCAGATGCCGGCAAGCAAGGTTCACCGCTATCTACAGGCGTTGATCGCCAGCGGTTTTGCCGAACAGAACACCGCCACCAACCATTACGGCCTGGGCCGCGAAGCCCTGCGCGTGGGGTTGGCCGCACTTAACAGTATGGACGTGCTGAAAGTCGCCGCCCTGCCCTTGGCCGAACTGCGCGATGAATTGAATGAAACGTGTTTTTTGGCGGTGTGGGGCAATCAGGGCGCAACCGTGGTGCATATCGAACCGGCGGTGCGCGCGGTGACCGTGGTGACGCAATTGGGCTCTGTGTTGCCGTTGCTCAGTTCATCCACGGGATTGGTGTTTGGCGCTTATCTGCCCAAGCGTGAAACGGTGGATTTGCGCGAGCAGGAAGTGCTGGCAAGCAATTCCCATACGCTGGCGGACGATCAGGCTTATGTGACCTTGTGTGAGCAGATCCGCGAGCGCGGCCTGCACCATGTGCATGGTTTGTTGATGCCCGGCGTCGATGCGTTGTCGGCCCCGGTGTTCAACGCGGTGGGAAATGTGGTGGCCGTCATGACCATCGTTGGCCCGGCGTCACTGTTTCACGCCGACGAAAACGGCCCGGCGGCGCAGCGATTGCTGGCGGCGACGCGGGCCGTGAGTTGGCGAATGGGCTATGAGCCATCCGCATTCACTGGCTAACTAAGTTGTCAGCCTACTGCAGTGATTACTTGCTTCGGTAGGACTCGACCACAACACGACCTGCATTATTAAAATCGTTGACATCCAAACCGGCAACTCGATCAGCCTTATCAAAAGTCCACCGTTCGGAAAAGATACCTGCGTAAACATCATTGAAAGCCGGCAACTCATCCGCCTGCACTTTTTCCATGATAGCCCAACTCAAACTCTCGGAGTAATCAACTACCTGTTTGCCCTCATCGTTGACCACTACCGAATTCAGGTAGGTCTCATCGACATGAATGGCATACCCCATATGACAGAACACCTCAGCCAATTTCTTACTTACTTCTTCCAGCAATTTATTACTCACAAATAGCATCCTTACTAATAATGGAAGTCGGCCAAAACACATTCAAAAAATATAAACACTGATTGACGGGCCGACGCCAACTTTATAAACAAACCAATTAACTTAGTACACCCCGCAACTTGTATGCAGACGTAAACATACCGAACACTTCAAATAACAATCCCCAGAACTTTGGCTTTGGCCACAGCCTGAGTCCTTCGCTCTACACCCAACTTTCCATTGATCCGCCGCGCGTGGGTTTTAACGGTATGTAACGATATGAACAATTGATCAGCTATCTGTTGATTGGAGTTACCCAGAGCGACTAACTCAAGCACTTCTATTTCACGCTGACTCAAGCGGTTCTGGACCGAAGCCAGCGGTTCAGCAGGGTTACCCGACTCGGTACGCCCGATCGCCTCCGGCAAGCGTGGCTGACGCAATTGCAGATCGCGCAGGGCCTGTTGAAGATTGCAGCGCTCGACCAGCGCCAAACCTTCCTGCATCGCCTCGCGAGCGGCAGGCGTGTCGCCTGTCAGCCAGGCCACTTCTGCCAGCGCCAGGTGCAATTGCGCTTGCAGCCCCGCCATTCCCCGTTGACGCGCCCAGTGCAACTGAGCCTCGAGCTGCACCAGAGGGTTTGGCGCCTGCCCTCGATACACTTCGGTCAGCACCAGCAGGTATTCAAGGCCGGGAATCAGCTCCAGCGTCGCCGGCGGCGCCTGACGAGCATGGGCGCCGTGATAGTGGCGCAGCACCCGGGTCAGGGCTTCATGGGCCAAATCCGGACGGCCCTGCTGTAGCCAGAAATGGCAGCTGTATTGCAGCAAAACACTGCGGTAGACCGTGTCTGGTATCCGCCGCTGTTGCATCAATCGTTCGGCGTCACGCAGCAGGACAAAGGCCTGGGCGTAGTCCTGGCGATTGGCAGCCAATTGCGCGAGGCCGAGGAAACCGTACAGCACGCGTTTGTCCTGGCTGCGCAGGCAGATTTGCAGGCCGCTCTCGAAGTACGCGGCCGCCTGCGTCTCTCGTCCCTGACACAGGCTCAAGCGTCCGCGCTGCAAGGCAATCCGCCCCAGCAGCGGTTGGGCCAGCGGTTGCTGCTGAACGAGCAAGCCATGCATGTTGGCCAGCAGGGTTTCAGCCCGACCGGACGCACCACGCTGCTCGAGCAATTGCGCATGATCGAGTTCCAGCAGCCCCTCGAACACCAGCGAACCTTGCGCACGCGCCAGGCACAACGCCTCACGGTTGGTCGACTGTGCCACGTCGAGCTCGCCCCTGAGCAAGGCTTGCTGGGTCAGCGCTGACAGGCACATCAGCCGAGCCGTCCAGAGCGAGGGGTCGAGCTCGTCGAGTGCCTCAAGCAAATGCGCGCGCGAAGGCTCCATGCGCCCCTGCAAATGCAACAGCCAACCCTGCATCGCCTGCCAACGCGCCATCAGCTGCCGTTGATGCAACGCCGACGGCTGAGGGGCGAAGCGTGACAAATGCCCGATGCACTCGCCCGCCTGCTCGAACCGCCCGGCAAACAGCAACGCCGCGGTGATCAGCCCCACCAGTTGCGGCGAGCCAAGCATCAGCTCGTCGCCTTTGTGTTCATGCAGACGCAACAACAGCACCACGGTCTGCTCTTCGAACAGGTGCTCGAAACTGAAATGCTGCAACAGGCTGACCGCGACCTCGAACTCTTCGGCCAGCAAGGCTTGTTCAAACGCAGCTTTCCAGTCCAGTTCGGCGGCGAACCACTGACAAGCGCGGCGATGCCAGGAACGCCCCGCCGGCCATTGCTCTTCGCGCATCAATTGCGTGAGGGGGGTGAAAATCTGCAGCCAGTCGGTCGAGTCCTGCCAGGGCTCGATGAAGCAGCCCAACGCCTGCAACGTGCTCAGGCATTGGGCGCCCTCGCCTGCACCGAACAGGTGGTCGCACAACCGTGCATTGAATCGCTGCAAATGGGCCAACACCCGCCAGGCTTCTGCCAGCTCCGGGGTCAGCATGCCGAACAATTCGTGTTCGAGGTAATCGTGCAGGGTGTCCGGCCGACCGTGCAGCGACTCGTTGCGCGACCAGTCGCATTTTTGCAGCAGCGCTATCCGCACACCTGCGCACCAGCCACCGCTGAGTTCGATGATCCTGCCGGCACGTTTCGCCGCCTGCTCCGGCTCCAGGTGATGCAGCAGTCGGGCAATTTCCGTTTGAGTGAAGGCCAGCGTGGCGCGCTCGCAGTCGTACAGCTCATCAGCGAGCAACAAGCGTGGCCAATTGCATTGCGGGCGGCGGCGACCACTGAGCCACCAGGTAATCATCGGGCTGCTGATGGCCAGCAACCGGTCGAGCAGCAGGTCCAGCTCCGGGTTGGGCGTGCGGCAATAGTCATCGAGGCATAGCCAGGTCGGCGTCTGCCATTGAGCCAGCGATGCCAGCAATGCGGATTCGTCCGCCGCGGCCAATCCCAACGCGTGGGCCAGCCGCTGCCGAAAACCGACAGCCTCCATCGGCTCCCCCGCCAACGGCAACCAACAGACCCGGCACTGCTCCGGTGCCTGCAACAGGCATTCGATCAGCAGCGCACTCTTGCCACTGCCAGCCGGCGCACAGAGCAATTTCACGCGTGCGGTCGAGGCCAGTAACGGCTCGATCAGCCGCTCGCGTGACTGGTGATGGGAAGACAAACGGGGCAGAAGTCCAGGACGGTCCAGACACGGGGTCATGGCGGTCATAGTGGTGCGCCTTTTTATAATTGTGGCGCCACCCTAGCCCTCTCTACACGGCTTGTTGAAGAAGTATTCAACACACTTATCGACACCTATAAAAAAGGTGACCGCGAAGTCACCTTTTTCTGTAGAGCCTGTAGGAATGATTACCTCACCCCTGTACTCCGCAGCGCTGCTGGCGTGTAGTCACCTGCTTTGGCATCGATGCCGAATTCGAAGCTGTGCTTCTCCTCGTTCTTCATCCCCAGCGCGATGTAACGACCGGCGATCAAGTCGTACAGCGCTTCAACGGTGTAGGCCGGCACCTGGTGATCGTAGTAGAACTGGGCATGACCTTCGGCCACACGCCACAGCTGACCGCGACCGTCATAGTGATCGGCCAGTGCCACCTGCCAGCTGTCTTCGTCGATGTACATGTGACGCTTGGCGTACACGTGCCGTTCGTTGGGCTTGACCGTGGCGACCACCTCCCAGACCCGGTGCAGCTCGTAGCGTGTGAGGTCCTGATTGATATGCCCGGCCTTGATCACATCGGTGTACTTGAGGTTGGGCGAGTCGAGCTTGTAGCTGTTGTAAGGGATGTACATTTCCTTCTTGCCGATCAGCTTCCAGTCATAGCGATCCGGTGCGCCGGAAAACATGTCGAAGTTGTCGGTGGTGCGCAACCCGTCGGACGAGGTGCCGACGCCGTCATAGGCCACCTGCGGTGCACGTCGCACGCGACGCTGGCCGGCGTTGTAGATCCAGGCCTTGCGCGGTTCCTTGACCTGGTCGAGGGTCTCGTGAACCAGCAACACGTTGCCCGCCAACCGCGCCGGCGCCGTGACTTCCTGCTTGAAGTAGCTGAGCACGTTGTCGTCGCTGCCGGGTTTCAAGTCCCCCAGCAGCGAAGGCACTGCGACTTCATCCTTGAAGCGGATCACCGTGAAGTCGCCATTGGACTGCGGCGTGGCCTGGGTGATGGTGCGACGCAAATTGCCGCCGTGATAACGGGTGACGTGGTTCCAGATCACTTCGACGCCGTTCTTCGGAATCGGAAACGCGTAGTAGCGATTGCCGGTGAAATTGGCCAGGCCATTGCCGTCGTTGATCGGCGTTACATTCAGCGCACTGCGCTTGGCCGACTCGTAGATGTCCGGTGGCACAGCCACTGTACGGTGGGTCGGATAGACCGGGATCTTGTAGGTCTCCGGGTAGCGTTTGAACATCGCGATCTGGCCGTCGGAGAGCTTGTCCTTGTATTTGTCGACGGTTGCCGCCGTGATGGTAAACAGCGGTTTTTCATTGGCGAACGGGTCGGCAAGGAACCCTTTGCTGTCCACCGCGCCGGCGTTTTTCGGGATGCCGCCGGTCCAGGCCGGAATCGAGCCATCGGCATTACCCGCCTTCTCGGCGCCCAACGGCGTCAGGCTGGTACCGAGTTTGTTGGCTTCGTCCGGCGATACCGCGGCCATTACATCGACGGCCAACAGGCTCAGGGCCAGAACGCTGCATTGCAGAATCATTTTGCGCATTGAAATCATCCTTCTCAGCCAGATCAGAAGTTCACGCCAAAGCTCAGCGCCAGGAAGTCGCGATCTTCCAGGGTGTTGTAGTCACCGCCGAAGAAATCGGTGTAACTCAAGCTCGCGGTATAGGTGTTGCGATAGTCCGCATCGACGCCGACGCTGATGGCCTTGGCGCCTTCGTTGAACAGCCCGTTGGGGCCGTAACCGGCGACGTCATGGGACCACGACAGGTTGGGTTTGAAATTGATCCCGGCGATGACGTTGTTGTAATCAAGGATCGCGCGGGCGCGGTAGCCCCAGGACGTCGAGGTGACGAAACCGTCGGTATCACCGCGGAAACCGTACTGTCCGTAGACCGAATCGCGGCCGTAACGCAGCTTGCTTTTGTCTTCCAGCCCGCCGACGTGAACAACGGCCGCCTCACCCACCAGGGTCAGACGGTCCGCACCGGCGATCTGATCGATGAAGTGCGTCAGGGTGCTCTGGATCTGCGTCACTTCCTTGCGGCGATAGCCTTTGTTGTCCGCGCCTGGCCGGGTGGCGATTGGCGAAGCAGCGCCGCCGGCAATCGGGTTGAGCAAGGCCAGTGTCAGGTCGGTGCTGTTGACCTGTACCGGTGCGTTGGGGCGATAGCTGATCTCGCCGGTCCATGCGGTGCCGGTCGGCAAGGTGGTGGAGAAACTCGCACCGTAGAGGCGGATGTCTTCCGGGTATTCGAGGTAGTACTGGCCGCGACCGAGCATCACGCTCTGGGCCAGTGCCGAACCGGTGCCGGGTGCAACGGCATTGGCGGTAGCAACGATGGCCGGTATCCGCGCCAGCGTCCCCGCCCCGGCAGTGGTGGTGCCGACATTCGGCGTGCGGCTGTGGTAGTTCATGAAGTACAGACCGTACTCGGTGTCGTCGCCCAACCAGCGCAACGCCGTGCCCCACTGCCCGGAGTCGCGGGCGTCGCGGTCGCCGCCACGGGGAACGATCACCCCTTCCTTGCCGACCTGGAAGCCTTGGCCAAAAGCGGCAGCGATCGGTTGCAACGGTGCAATCGCCGGGCTGGCGACTGTGTATCCCGTGTTGCAGCCATCTGCCGCCACGTCCCCGCCGAAGAAGGTGCCGCAGTTGTCGAGAACGGTCTGGTCCCACTCCAGTTGATAGAAACCTTCCACGGTAAGTTTGTCGGTCAGGCCCTGAGAGGCGAACAGCATGTTCACCGGAATCAGGCCTTCCTTGATTTCCGCGCCAGGACGACGGAACGCTGAAACGTCGACCGGGTTGATGCTGTTGATCGAGTTGCCGATGAAGGTACTTTCGCCCCAACTGACCACCTGTTTACCCGCGCGCAGGGTGCCCGGCAGATCGGCGATGGAGTAGTTGTGATAGACGAACGCATCGAGGATCTGCGCGCCGGCAGACTTGGAACCTTCTTTGCGATTGTGATCGCTGATCGGCTTGAACTCGCGGTCTTCGTCCTTCAGTTCGAAGTCGTACCAATACTTGCCACGGACGAACACGCCGGTGTCGCCGTACTTCAGTTCGAGGTCGTGAATACCCTTGAAGATCTTGGAGTAGGTTTCGCCCTTCTTGAAGTTCAGACGCCCGTCGTCACCGGTCGACGCCTGGCCGGTCCCGCCGTTGACGATACCCACCAGCGATTTATCGGCATCGCGCATGCCCCAACTCGCGCCGACGGACAGCGAGGAGTCGAATGTTCCCTCGATTTCGCCAATGTTGAATGAAACGGCCTGCGCCTGGGCACAGCAACCCAAGGCAACCGCAGCGGCCAGCGCCTGCGGCGTGAAGATGGCGCGCATTGTTGTTTTTGTCATGCGTCTTCCCCGGTGAGTGACAGAAGGCCACACCCTACTGCCGCAGGTCGGGAGCGATAAGCGCACCAAGGAGGTATTCGTTGTGTCGCTCTAAAGGATGAATGGCCTTGCGGCGCGGGGAGTTGCGCGAGGTATAGATGAAGTGGATGGAGGTTCATCAGCCGGATGCATGAGCGCAAGACTGTTGCCCAGGCTGCAATACTGCATGTCTGGAATCGCTATTTTTCCTTTGGACTCAAGCGCTTATTCTTGTCGGGCTTTCACGGCAAACGGCCTGACAGCACACAGCGATGGCGTGCGATCAGTTCGCGCCATTGGCGACAGATTTCAGATGTGTCGAAGGTTTCGACTCATCGCCCCGTGTTCACTGACGTTGATTTGTAGCTCCTTGATCCAACGTCTTACCTTGGCCGCTGCGTTTGCAGCGGCCTTTTTTATGGGCGATGGTTTTGCGCGGAGGCAGGACTCAGGCGAGCCCTGCGCGAGGCGAAGGAATCAGAGGGAATACTTCTGCAAGTTGCCCATCATTTCCTTCAGCGCCTCGATGTTGTCCTTTGGATGCGCTGCGCCTTCGAAGTCGCAGATCTGCTGCCAGTGCGCCGCCACATCTTCCGGTGAAAACCCGACCCGTGGATCGAACCCGGCGCCGAGGCTGCGCTCCCAACGCACCTTGCCCATCCAGCCGCCACCGACCTCAAACAGCCCCGAGGTTTCCTGGCAGTTTTCGCTGGCGAGGTACACCACCAGCGGGCTGACCAGTTCCGGCTTGAGTTGTTCGAACACTTGCGGCGGGATCAGGCCTTCGGTCATGCGGGTGCCGCCGGTTGGGGCGATGGCGTTGACCAGGATGTTGTTCTTGCGGCCTTCGATGGCCAGGGTGCGGGTCAGGCCGTAGAGCCCGAGCTTGGCCATGCCGTAGTTGGACTGGCCAAAGTTGCCGTAGATGCCCGAGGTCGATGCGGTGAAGATGACCCGACCGTAATTTTGCTCGCGCATATGAGGCCAGGCGGCGCGAGTAACTTTGTAGGCGCCTTCGACGTGGACGCGATAGACCAGGTCCCAATCGGCATCGTCCATTTTGTGGAAAGTCTTGTCCCGCAGAATTCCGGCGTTGTTGACCACTACGTCGACCCGGCCGAAAACGTCGAGGGCGTTCTGGACGATTTTGTCGCCGTCGGTGACGGAGTCATGGTTGGCCTCGGCAGTGCCGCCGGCCTCACGGATTTCCGCGACTACGCGGTCTGCTGCCGAAGCGTTTGCACCTTCACCTTGCGCCGAGCCACCGAGATCGTTGACCAGCACCCTGGCGCCCTGTTTCGCGAACAACAGCGCATGAGCGCGGCCCAGGCCACCACCGGCTCCGGTGATGATCACGACTTTATCTTCGAAGCGCACAGGCTCATTCATTAGGGGGACTCCAGCAGGCCGAGGGACAATAAGTCCGAGTCTCAGGCAAGGCGCTGCGGGTCACAATGAACACGGGGTAGGCTGAATGGTGCTCGATAAGGCGGGGGGATGATGAGCGCAAGGACCGAGTCACGGCCCATCGCCAGCAAGCCGGCTCCTACAGGACCGAGGTGTCCGCCAACTCATCAAACACCACAAAAACACTGTAGGAGCCGGCTTGCCGGCGAAGGCAATCCGACAGGCACCACAACCCTCAAGGACGCATTCGCCGGCAAGGATTGGGGTGAACACCACCTCACCAAACACCACAAAACCTGTAGGAGCCGGCTTGCTGGCGATGGCAATCCGACAAGCACCACAACCCTCAAGGACGCATTAGCCGGCAAGGTTGCGGTGATGCCTACGAACAGGCCACTTTCAGCGGCGTTGAAATCAGCCGGTCGCGAAACGCCAGATAATGCTTGAGCACCTGAGCCGGTGCTTCGGTTTGCGGGTAATGGCCGATGCCGGGCAGCAGGACCGTGTCCGGGTTCGGGATCAGCTCCCGATAGCGCTCGACCATGTGCCCGCCGGAGATCGGATCGACCTCGCCATCGATCACCCGCAACGGCACTTCGCCGCGCTGCATGGCACTCACCCAACGCTCGCGCTGAACCCTGCGCTCGGGGATGTAGGCAATCAGCTTGTGCATGATCCGTGGCCCGTGATTGCTGTCGATCAGGCTCCAGAAATCATCCATCTCACTCTCGGTCGGACGGCTCTGCGGTCCGAAAATCTGGCGGAAACTCTTCACCAGCGCATCACGGGAAAACGCGCGGCCGATCATCCAGCCCACCGGGCTGAGCAACAGTTTTTGCATCAGTACCGGGCGATGGGTTTCAGGAAACAGCCCCCCATTGAGGAACACGCAACTGGCGAGATGAATGCGCGCCTCGTAATGCCGGGCCAACAGTTCCTGAGCCACGCTGTCGCCATAATCGTGGGCAAGCACGTGCACCGGTTGCTCGACGTTCAAATGCTCCAGCAATGCCTGTTGCAGATCGGCCTGCTCCAAGAGGCTGTATTCATGATCCACCGGTTTGGCTGAATCGCCGAAACCGAGCATGTCGCAGGCAATCACTCGATAACGCTGGGCCAGCGGCTGCCACAGGTAGTGCCAGTCCCAACTGGCGGTCGGGAAGCCGTGAATGAGCAACAGCGGCTCACCCTGCCCTGCCGTCCAGTAACGCACCGTCTGATCACGAAAGTCGAACGTCTGGCTGCGCTTGCGCCAGACACACAGGGGGATCTCGGCGAGAGGCATCAGAGTTTATATCCCGCGTCTTGTTTATCGAGTTTGCGCAGCAGCGCCGGCCAGGCCAGCGCGCCGCCCATCCCTTGTGCACTTTTGGTGACGCCGGCGATCATCGCCTTGGCGCCCGCCAGAATCTGCGGTTCGATGGCGATGAGTTCCGCACCACCGTTCTGTGCCAGCACCTGGATTTCGCAGGCGCGCTGGAAGGTGAACATCATCAGGAACGTGTCAGCGATGGTGCCGCCGCAGGTCAGCAACCCGTGGTTGTGCAGCATCAGGAAATTGTTTTCACCGAGGTCGGCCTGCAGCCGCGCCTTCTCTTCGTGGTTCAGCGCAACGCCTTCATAGGCGTGATACGCCAGGCTCGACAGAACAAACAGCGACTGTTGGCTGATCGGCAAAACGCCTTGCTTCTGCGCCGACACCGCAACGCCGGCCGCCGTGTGCGTGTGCAACACGCAGACGACATCGTGCCGCACTTCGTGCACGGCGCTGTGAATGGTGTAGCCCGCCGGGTTGATCTCGTAAGGGCTGTCCATCAGCTTGTTGCCGGCCTGATCGACCTTGACCAGGCTCGACGCGGTAATCTCGTGGAACATCAACCCGAACGGGTTGATCAGGAAATCTTCAGTGCCTGGCACCTTGGCGGAAATGTGCGTGAAGATCAGATCATCCCAGCCATGCAGGGCGACCAGACGATAACAGGCGGCCAGATCGACGCGGGTCTGCCACTCGGCGGCACTGACCTGGTCTTTGACACTGTGGGGCGATTGGACGGGGGCTACGCTCACGACAAGGAACTCCTGTTCTTATTGTTTTGCTCACGTTTAGCAGTCTAGTCAGCCCCCGGGGTTCATGTAGTTGCATTGGCAGCCAGCTTGATGACCTAGCGAGTCACTGCGCCAGACAGCTTGGATCCATGTCAAAGTACCGCCGCCAACAAGGGGTCAGCGAACCGGTTCTGCAGCCCCGAAGCGGCACAATCCTGGCTCGCCTTGCTTCGCGAATGGCCAGTCAGCCGCGCAGAGCGGTGACGAGTTCCGCCAGCCAGGGTTCGGCATCGGTTTCCGGGGTGACGCTTTCGCTGGCATCCAGGCGCAGCATCGGCAGCACTTCGCGGATGCCCAGTTCGCCGAACAGCTCGCGCATCAGCTCACCGCCGCCGCAGAACGTATCGCCGTAGCTCGCATCGCCCAGGCCGATCACCGCGCCCGGCAAACCACGCCAGGCGGCCGGCAATTGGTCACGAATGGCGAAATACAACGGTTGCAGGTTGTCCGGCAGTTCGCCCATGCCAGTGGTCGAAGTCACTGCCAGAAAGGCTTGCGGGCCAAACGCCTGAACATCGGCAAGGCTTGCGCGCGGGTTGTGAAAGGTTTCGAAGCCCGCGGTTTTCAAAATATTCGCAGCGTGGCGAGCGACTTCTTCAGCCGTGCCGTACACCGAGCCCGAAAAGATGGCGACTTTCATCAATCTGATCCTGAAGCTGAGTAAAAAGATGAGGGATATTAACAGCCGCAGCAAAAAAGCTGCGATTAGCTCTCATTAAGCATTGAAGGCCGCTAGAGTTCTTTTAGAATGCTGCGCTCAATCAATCTGGAAAGGATTCTCCGATGATCAACGCACAACTGCTGCAAATGGTGATTGACGCGTCCAACGACGGCATCGTGATTGCCGAAAAAGAAGGTGAACACGACAACATCCTGATTTACGTCAACCCGGCTTTCGAACGACTGACCGGTTACACCAGCGAAGAAATCCTCTACCAGGATTGCCGCTTTCTGCAATCAGGTGACCGCGACCAGGAAGCGCTGCCCTTGATTCGCGATGCGTTGAGCAATGGCGGCTCCTGCCGGGAAATCCTGCGAAACTACCGCAAGGACGGCACACCGTTCTGGAACGAGCTGTCGCTTTCTACGGTGAAAAACCCGAGTGACGGTCAGACGTATTTTGTCGGCGTGCAAAAGGACGTCACCGTGCAGGTCAAGGCGCAGCAGCGGGTAGCGCAGCTTGAAGCGCAAGTGGCAGAGCTTCAGGCCGAGCTCGCCGCGCTCAAACCGACGAACGGCGCAAACAAAACCGAGAATTGATTGTCATTAACTACAATCACCGATGACTTTGTTACTTTTCCTTTCGAGCCGATCATGCAGCGCGACGCACTCCTGACCCAGGATGAGCTGGATTTTATCCAGACCATGCAACACAACCCGCAACTCAATGTGCGGGATGCGACGTCGAGTCTGCTTGTAAATGGTGGTTCGCAAATCCGTGACTTGCTCACGCGCCTTGCTGCTCATGAGCAAGTCACGATCCAGGCCAACTTCGAAAATCAGCAAATGACCTTCCCGCTGCATCTGGTGGAAGACGAATTTCACGCGCTGCATTTACGCCTCGGCGTCCCCAGCATTTATGAAGACGGACCGCTGGTCCGGCCATGGCGCCTGGTCCTCGAAGAACCGGTCGCCCTGGAAAATGCCGCCGGCCATGCCGGCACGATGTGGGTGCATGAAGTGTCGTTCAAAGGGGTTTTGCTGGAAGTACGCAACAAGACCAAACCGCCCAAGCATTTCGCGTTGTGGTTCAGCCCGTCAGGCTACGAACGTATCGCGTTGCGCGGCACCTTCGAGAGAGAAACCGAGAACGGCTTCTATGCCTATCAGTTGAGTCAGAGCGACAAGGATGAAACCGAGCGCCTTCGCCAGTACATCCTTCAGCAGCATCGACTGACCCACCCGACCCTGCATCTGTGATTCAGGTATCCAGGTTTCCGGCCAGGAACTGTTTCAGGCGCTGACGCATCACCACTCCTTCGTTACCCAGGCAGCCAATGGACGATCCTTCCAGGCTCTCCTGCGACAGTTCCGACGCGTCACCGGCCAGCATCAACTGGCAATCCAGGCTCATCGCCAGACGATTCAAACGTCGCGGCAAATCGCTAGTGGGCGCGTGATTGGAAAACAGCACCAACGCCTGGGGCTTGACCCTTTCGCAGACCAGCGCCAGTTCATCAAAGGGCTGACCGACCGCCAGCAATTGAATGGCCGAATCGACACTGCTCAAAAACAACGCCGTGACCAACAGTTCGAGTTCGCGACATTGATCGTTCAGGGGACAGACAATCACGCGCCGTGGCTGCATGACGCGCACCAGCAGCAGCCGCTGTAACACCCGTGAACGCAAAAAACCGTCCAGGAATAGCCACTCGCTGGCCTGGCCGAACACTTCCTGACGTTGCAGCAATTGCTTCCAGAGTGGCATCAGAATGTCCTGAAACGCCACGGTCAGGGGGTAACTGGAAAAGATCTGCCCATAGACCTGCTCCAGTTGCACCTCATCGAACACGTTCACCGCCGCTTTGACTTGTTCCTGCCACTGCGCGTAGTCAGCCTGCACCAGTTCGTTGGGGATGATGTGCGACAACGCTTGAAGCGGGGCAGTCTTGGCCAGTATCTTGCCGACCTTGCTGACGGCGACGCCACGTTCGATCCAGCCCAGGATGCTGCGGACCCGCTCGATATCGGTCATTGCGTACAAGCGATGCCCGCTTTCGGTGCGCATTGGCTGAATCAGACCATAACGTCGCTCCCACGCCCGCAAGGTGACCGGATTGACGCCCGTCAGCCGTGACACTTCACGGATCGGAAACAGTTCTTCCTTTTCTATGGAAAGAGCACGCGGCAAACCAGCGACATCTTCAGTCAAGACAGGCATAGGGCAGTCAACGTCCGCGTATAAATTGGATCCCATTCTACCTCTCTTGCCCCATCACCATTCAATACATTGATGAACGACGATTGTCGCTGCCATAACCTGTAGAATCCGGACCAATCCTTGCTTGTTCCGAGACGCAGCCCATCACCCCGGCGCTGCGCCTGGCGAAACTCCTATCCGGAGTAACGCAATTGTCATACGGAGATACATAATGTCTACCTCCCCCGTCACGCTGATGGTTGCGCGCCGCGTCGCCGATGGGCGTTATCAGGACCTGATGGCCTGGTTGCGCGAAGGCGAACAACTGGCCACCGACTTCCAGGGTTATCTCGGCTCAGGCGTGCTCGCCCCGCCGCCCGACGATGACGAATTCCAGATCATTTTCCGCTTCGCCAACGCGCAGACCATGCACGCCTGGGAGCATTCGGCCTCGCGTACCGCCTGGCTCGCGCGCGGCAGCGACTTGTTTGCGCATAAGACGGAACATCGCGTGAGCGGCATCGAAGGCTGGTTCGGTGCTGCCGGCGCACGTCCGCCTCGCTGGAAACAGGCCGTGGCAATCTGGTTGGCGTTCTTCCCGGTATCGTTGTTGTTCAACTTCGTACTGGGGCCGTTGCTCGGCGAAATGAGCCTGTTGCCTCGGGTGTTCATCAGCACGCTGTGTCTGACGCCGTTGATGGTCTATTTCTTTATTCCGCTGTCGACCCGTTTGTTGGCAGGTTGGTTGAACAGCGCGCCGACACGGCGATTGCCCGCTGAACCCACCACCCAGAATCACTGACCGCCACCTGTAGGAGCAAGGCTTGCCCGCGAAGAACGATGACGCGGTTGAATGCCTGGACCGCGTCATCGTTCTTCGCGGGCAAGTCGGATCGCCGCATCGCTCGCTCCTACAAAAGCCACCTCACGGCTCGTCGCTGGTATAGTTTTGCTCTTACCGCGACGCGAGCCGTTCATGACCTCTTCATCCGCCCCGATCCTCATCACCGGTGCCGGCCAGCGTGTCGGCCTGCACTGTGCGCAGCGGTTGCTCGAAGACGGCCATGCGCTGATCTTCAGCTATCGCACTGAACGCCCCGGCGTACAGGCATTGCGTGATCTGGGGGCGACGGCAATCCTCGCCGACTTTTCCAGCGAGGGCGGGATTCTCGCCTTCATCAGCGAACTGAAAACCCACACCGACTGCCTGCGGGCGATCATCCACAACGCATCCGAATGGCTGGCCGAAACGCCGGACACCGACGCCGCAGCGTTTACCCGCATGTTCAGCGTGCACATGCTGGCGCCCTACCTGATCAACCTGCACTGTGCCGACTTGTTGCAACGCTCGACCCCGGCGGACATCGTGCACATCAGCGATGACGTCACGCGCAAGGGCAGCAGCAAGCACATCGGCTACTGCGCCAGCAAAGCCGGGCTCGACAGCCTGACCCTGTCCTTCGCGGCGAAGTACGCGCCTGACATCAAGGTCAACGGCATCGCTCCTGCCCTGCTACTGTTCAACCCTGACGACGACGCGGCGTACCGCGCCAAGGCTCTGGCCAAATCCGCATTGGGTATCGAACCCGGTAGCGACGTGATCTACCAAAGCCTGCGTTATTTGCTCGACAACCCTTATGTCACCGGCACGACCCTGACCGTCAACGGCGGACGGCACCTCAAGTAAGTTGCCCCGCGAGGATATTTCATGACGTTATCCCGGCCCCAGAACGCCCTGTCCCAGAACTACCGCGAGATCCTCATCGGCCTCGGTGAAAATCCCGAGCGCGAAGGCCTGCTCGATACCCCGGCGCGCGCAGCCAAAGCCATGCAGTACCTGTGTCATGGTTACGAGCAATGTGTCGAAGAAATCGTCAACGGCGCGTTGTTCGCCTCCGACAACGATGAAATGATCATTGTCGACAACATCGAGCTGTATTCACTCTGTGAACATCACCTGCTGCCCTTCATCGGCAAGGCGCATGTGGCTTATATTCCAACGGGTAAAGTGCTGGGCCTGTCGAAGATTGCGCGGCTGGTGGACATGTTTGCCCGTCGCCTGCAAATCCAGGAAAACCTCACCCGGCAGATCGCCGACGCGGTGCAACAAGTGACCGGTGCCGCCGGTGTCGCGGTGGTCATCGAGGCACAGCACATGTGCATGATGATGCGCGGCGTCGAGAAACAGAATTCGACCATGAACACCTCGGTGATGCTCGGCGCCTTCCGCGAGTCGAGCAACACCCGTCAGGAGTTCCTGCAATTGATTGGACGGAGCAAGTAGCAATGCCACAACTTCAACCAGGAATGGCACGCATCCGGGTCAAGGACCTGTGCCTGCGGACGTTCATCGGGATCAACGAGGATGAAATCCTCAACAAGCAGGACGTGCTGATCAACCTGACGATCCTGTATGCAGCCCAGGAAGCAGTGCGTGACAACGACATCGATCACGCGCTGAATTACCGGACCATCACCAAAGCGATCATCGCTCACGTGGAAGGCAATCGCTTTGCCCTGCTCGAACGCCTGACCCAGGAAATTCTCGATCTGGTCATGGCCAATGAGTCGGTGCTGTACGCCGAAGTCGAAGTCGACAAGCCCCACGCCCTGCGTTTCGCCGAGTCGGTGTCGATCACCCTGGCCGCGAGCCGCTGACCGCGTCTGGCGCATTGCTCGCCAGACTTTTATTATCTCGCGCACGACTGAACAGCACAGAGCCCATCATGACTGACCAACAACGCCTCGAACTTGAAGCCGCCGCCTTCCGCCGGCTGGTCGCGCACCTGGACAGCCGCAAGGATGTGCAGAACATCGACCTGATGAACCTCTCGGGTTTCTGCCGCAACTGCCTGTCCAAATGGTACAAGGCCGCGGCTGACGAACGTCAGATCGAGGTCAGCCTCGACGACGCCCGTGAAGTCGTCTACGGCATGCCGTACGCCGAGTGGAAAGCCCAATATCAGCAAGAAGCCAGCGCCGAGCAACAAGCAGCGTTCGCCAAAGGAAAACCCAATGAGTGATTTGAACACCCTGCGCGCCAGCCTCAAGAGCGGCGAACACGTTTTTGCCGACACCCTGGCCTTCATCGCCGCCGGTTATGACTACCAGCCACAGGCGTTCAACAACGGCGGCGTGGAGAACGCCGCCGGGCAAAACGAAGGTTCGTGCAAGACCCTGGGCCTGGCGCTGCTGGAAGGGTTGAGCGATGAAGAAGCGCTGTTGGCATTCGGCGAGCATTACCGCTCCGTCGTGGCCACCCCCGAAGGCAGCGATCACGGCAACATCCGCGCGTTGATTGTCCATGGATTGGCCGGTGTGAAGTTCACCCAGCAACCGCTGACTCGCCGCTGATTTCTGATTGAACCCCCTCCCTGTAGGAGCCGGCTTGCTGCGGGCGGCGTTCCGACGATGGGTCCCTTGAGGCTTGCATCGCCCTTGAGGACGCCTTCGCTGGCAAGCCATGCTCCTACAGGTTTTGCGTTGTTTCGAAAAAATTTGCACAACGCTCAAACCACATCCCGACTTTTAAGATTGACCCGGCAACTTTATTTCGTTTGCCCGGCACCACTGCTCGCGGCTTAGATAAAAGAAGAGCCTCCCTTCTTCAGAGTCGGTCATCCATGAGCAGCGAAACCATCAGCCGGTCGATCAACATCGTGCACCCTGTCACGCTCAGCCACGGCAAAAACGCCGAGGTCTGGGACACCGAGGGCAAACGCTACATCGACTTTGTCGGCGGCATCGGCGTGTTGAACCTCGGCCATTGCCACCCGCGCATCGTCGAAGCCATTCGCGAACAAGCCACCCGGTTGACGCACTACGCGTTCAACGCCGCCCCGCACGTGCCTTACCTCGAACTCATGGAGCGTCTGGCCGCGTTCATCCCGGTGGATTACCCGGTCAGCGGCATGCTCACCAACAGCGGCGCGGAAGCGGCGGAAAACGCCCTGAAGATCGTCCGGGGCGCGACCGGTCGCACAGCCGTCATCGCTTTCGACGGCGCCTTCCACGGGCGCACCCTCGCCACTCTCAACCTCAATGGCAAAGTCGCGCCCTACAAACAGAAGGTCGGCGTGTTGCCCGGTCCGGTGTTCCATTTGCCCTACCCGAGCAAGGACAACGGCGTGACCTGCGCCGAAGCGTTGAAGGCGATGGATCGGCTGTTCAGCGTCGAGATCGATGTCGACGACGTGGCGTGCTTTATCGTCGAGCCTGTGCAGGGTGAAGCCGGTTTCCTGGCGATGGATGTCGAGTTCGCTCAGGCCTTGCGCAAGTTCTGTGATGAAAAGAACATCCTGCTGATCGCCGATGAAATTCAGTCCGGCTTCGGCCGCACAGGCCAGCGGTTTGCGTTCTCGCGACTGGGCATCGAGCCGGACCTGATCCTGCTGGCCAAAAGCATTGCCGGCGGCGTGCCGCTGGGGGCGGTGGTCGGGCGCAAGTCGCTGCTCGACACCTTGCCCAAGGGCGGTCTGGGCGGCACTTACTCGGGCAATCCGATCGCCTGCGCCGCTGCGTTGGCGACGCTGGATGAAATGACCGATGCCAACCTGCATGCCTGGGGTTCGCAGCAGGAAGAAGCGATCGTCAGCCGCTACGAAGCCTGGCGAGCCAACAAGGTTTCCCCTTATCTCGGACGCCTGACCGGTGTCGGCGCCATGCGCGGCATCGAACTGGCGAACGCCGACGGCACACCCGCCCCGGCGCAGCTGACACAGCTGTTGGCCCTGGCCCGTGAAGCAGGGTTGCTGCTGATGCCTAGCGGCAAGTCGCGGCACATCATCCGGCTGCTGGCGCCGTTGACCACCGAGCCCGCCGTGCTGGAAGAAGGCCTCGACATCCTGGAAGCGTGCCTGAAAAAGCTGACCTGATCCCTGTAGGAGCCGGCTTGCTGGCGATCCAGTCGACTCGGTATGACAGGAGCACCGCGCCGCCTGCATCGCCAGCAAGCCGGCTCCTACAGGACAAGCAAAATGAGCGACACAAAAAAACCGGCCGAAGCCGGTTTTTCATTTCAACAGAATCAGAACGAAGCGTTCTGCAGACCGTCGAGGTAACGCTCGGTGTCCAGTGCCGCCATGCAGCCGGCGCCGGCCGAGGTGATCGCTTGACGGTAAACGTGGTCAGCCACGTCACCGGCAGCAAAGATGCCTTCAACGTTGGTCGCGGTCGCATTGCCTTCACGGCCGCCGTGCACCACCAGGTAACCGTCTTTCAATGTCAGCTGGCCTTCGAACAGCGAGGTGTTCGGGGTGTGGCCGATGGCGATGAACACGCCGTCGACTTTCAGCTCGTCGAAGCTGCCGTCGTTGTTCTTCAGGCGAGCACCGGTCACGCCCATGTTGTCGCCCAGGACTTCGTCCAGGTTCGAGTTCAACTTCAGGATGATCTTGCCTTCGGCAACGCGAGCATTGAGCTTGTCGATCAGGATCTTCTCGGCGCGGAAGGTTTCGCGACGGTGGATCAGGGTCACGGTGCTGGCGATGTTGGCCAGGTACAAGGCTTCTTCGACAGCGGTGTTACCGCCACCGACCACGGCCACTGGCTTGTTGCGGTAGAAGAAACCGTCGCACGTCGCGCAGGCCGAAACGCCTTTGCCCATGAACGCTTCTTCCGATGGCAGGCCCAGGTAGCGAGCGCTGGCGCCGGTGGCGATGATCAGGGCGTCGCAGGTGTAAGTCGCGCTGTCGCCGGTCAGGGTGTAAGGCTTGGCGGCGAAGTCCACGGCATTGATGTGATCGAAAACGATCTCGGTTTCAAAGCGCTCGGCGTGCTCACGCATCCGCTCCATCAACGCCGGGCCGGTCAGACCGTGGACATCGCCCGGCCAGTTGTCGACTTCGGTGGTGGTGGTCAGTTGACCGCCGGCTTGCATACCGGTGATCAGCAGTGGCTTGAGGTTGGCACGGGCGGCATAGACCGCGGCGCTGTAACCGGCAGGGCCGGAACCGAGAATAATCACTCGCGAATGACGGACTTCAGACATGACCTGCTCCTGTTGACCGGCCCGGAATACCTGGCGCGGAACGCCGGGTTGCCGGCGGGAATAAAAAAGGACCGTTGAAAGCACTTGGGGAAGGCTTGAACTCGACAGTCCTGTAAAAAGATTGGGTGCAGCGTATCGAGGGGGCGAAGATTAAGGAAATACGGTTTAACAATCCAGCTCATAGGCGGTCTCTATCCCGTCACGGCCAATATATAGACGCCTTTGTTACTGTTGATGTCGATGCTGCGACCGCGCTTTCGCCCGTAAGGCAAAGCCGGTAAGGTCGGCGCGTTTCCCTTCTGCTCGGAGCTCGATATGCCCGCCCCTGTTCTGTCCGGCCCGCAATACCTGCGCGAAGGCCTCAAGCTGGTCCTCAGCCCCAGCCTGCGTTTATTCGTGTTGCTGCCGCTGGCAATCAATCTGGTGCTGTTCGTCGGATTGATCTATCTGGCCGGCCATCAATTCAGTCTGTGGGTCGATACGCTGATGCCGTCCCTGCCCGACTGGCTTAGTTTTCTCAGCTACATCCTCTGGCCGATTTTCGTGGTGCTGGTGGTGTTGATGGTGTTCTTCACCTTCACCATGCTCGCCAACGTCATCGCTGCGCCGTTCAACGGTTTTCTCGCGGAGAAAGTCGAAGTGGTGGTGCGCGGCACCGACGACTTCCCGGCTTTCAGCTGGAGTGAACTGATCGCCATGATCCCGCGCACCCTCGCCCGGGAAATGCGCAAACTCGGCTACTTCCTGCCGCGGGCGATCGGGCTGTTCATCCTCTCGTTCATCCCGGTGGTGAACATCATCGCCGCGCCGCTGTGGCTACTGTTCGGCGTATGGATGATGGCGATCCAGTACATCGACTACCCGGCGGACAACCACAAGCTGGGCTGGAACGAGATGCTCGCCTGGCTGCGTGAGAAGCGCTGGCAGAGCATGAGCTTCGGCGGGAGTGTTTACCTGGTGCTGCTGATTCCGGTGGTCAATATCCTGATGATGCCGGCGGCAGTGGCCGGCGCGACATTATTCTGGGTGCGAGAGCGTGGAGTAGAAAACCTCACCGCCAAACTTCGTTAGGTACTTGCTTTTCGTTGTTATCCACGCGCGGCAATAACTGTGCCCAGAATAATCAGGCCAACGCCCATTGATTTCTGGAGTGTCATTGGCTCACTTAGAATCCAACCACTTAAAAGCAAAACGACAACGAAGTTCAAGCTCATAAATGGATAGGCGTGACTAAGATCAAACTTGGTCATCGCCGCCATCCAGGCTAACGATGCTAAAAACCCCGCTGCGAACCCTGAAACAATCGCCGGATCCAAAAACAGCAAAAAAAGAAATTTGATTTTTTGAGTTGTGTCAGAGGGGAATGCACCGTAGTGAGAGATTCGCCATTTAAGAATAAGTTGCCCATAGACGGTCAGCAGGATGGTTGCAAATATATACACATAATCGAATATACGAGCCATCAGCCTCTCTCCAGCACAGCCAGGCCGAAGCCGGTTTTACCATAGCCATTACCGTTATAAAGCATGTACCGACTTCCCTTATGATCAAACACAAACGGGTATTCGATCATCTCGCTATCCCAGCCTTCCGATGAAACATCGATAGCGGCTTCCTCCAGCGCCAATCGCCATTGCTTGCCTTCGTCAGTGGTTGCGTAGCCGATACGATAGGTTTCCCCGGCTCCGCTGCGATAGGAGAACCACATCTCCAATCCACCCAGATGGTTTTTTGCGACGGTTGGGCGCGAAAACGCCTGAGCGACTCCAAGTTCGAAGGGGATTGCCAAGCCGTTACGCTTCCAGTTTTCGCCATCAAGGGAATGCGCCGAGTTGATCACATGAATCATTTCTCCGTTACCCGAATCCCAAGTACGGGTCGATCCATACCACATGTCATATCCGCCGTTTCCGTCTTCACGCACCCACGGGTAAGAAAGGCTTATAGGATCGTCTTTATCAGCGCTCATGAACGGATTTTTGCTATCAAGCGTCAGCGTAGTATCCGCATTGACAACTAACCTGCCGACATCCCCCCTCCAATGCTGATCAATTGGCGCCTGCCACCCCATGAAAAGCATGTATTGCACGCCATCCACCGTGTAGCAGTTACCAATGCTTATACCATCAGCGTAAAAACTGCCTTTCGGTCCGTGTTCCATGAAAGGTGAAGGGTGTTCTTTGATGATTTTTCGTTTTTCAATATCGATATCCACAGCCCCAACGGAGGAGCGGTTATCAGAATCCCGACCACTGAAAAATACCCGAAAGACATCATCGTGCAGATGTACCGGTAACGGGTTGGCGGCATGAGATAGTAACTTGGGATGACGCGAATCACCCTCGACAAAAAATAATTGCCCGAGCTTTTTCCATGTCGACTTCATAGTTTTCTCAGCTTGCTGCTGGGAACTTTAGAGCGCTCAGTCGCCGTGCCGATAAAGACACCCTCCTGTTCAGCGTTTGCTAACAGCAGCGCACCTGCACCAACGACGCACTTGTCCTCGACCGTTATATGATCGCGAAGAGTCGCATTGACCCCGATAAAACACTGCTCGCCGATATGCACACCACCAGAAATCACTACATGGGATGCGATAAACGTATGATCCTGAATCGTAGAGTGGTGACCAATATGGTTACCGCTCCACAAAGTAATATTATTGCCAATATTAACGAATGGCTGAATGGTATTGTCTTCAAGAATAAAACAATTGTCGCCAATCCGGCCTTCATTGAGCACCGTGGCATGACTGCTTATGTAACTGGCAAGCGTGTAGCCGAGCGCCTTGGCTGCAAGATATTTTTCTTTGCGCACTGCATTGAGCTTCGAGTAGCTCAGGGCAATAAACAGCTCATGACTGTGCGTTGGATAGTGCTCGGCTACGTCTTCGAATGCAACGACTGGCAGACCACAGAAAGTAGGCGCCTCGATATAACTACCGTCCACAGTGAAAGCAACAATCTCATAAGCGGAGTCTGTACTAAAATAAAAGTGGGCCAGCTGCGCAATATCGCCAGAGCCGAAAATCACTAATTTTTTTTTCATCACATTTTCCTTACAAGAATAGTGAATTCGTACAACCCATAATCGTGCAGAAGGGCTACATGACGAGAGTAACGCCGTTTGCATATATCAAATAACAGGCAAGGATCGGCGTAGTACAGATCATCTCGCTTCTTATCTTCGTCAGAGTAGGAGGTGAGGCAATTAAAAGAGAACCCCAGACGACTTGTTCGATCCAGAACATCCAGTGTTTTTTCAAGATAGCTCAGCCACTCGTCGTCTGAACGACCCAGGCGAACATTAAAAATACCACTGGCAACGCCATAGTCAGCGACAGAGTCGGGCTCGGACCCGGCAATGAATCGAACACCGGACAGTTTTGCGTAACGCTGTTCGGCGGCCTGAATCATCTCTTTTGAAACATCTATACCAAGATATGAAAATTTCTGAGGCTTGTTATTTAAGTAGTCAACCAGCGCACCGTAGCCACATCCCAGATCATTGACAGTACAGTCCTGCGGGCCATCGATTACTTTGCAGAGTTGCTCGAAACGCAGCGCCTGGCCCTGTTCACCATTCCAGTCCACCCCATTCGGTGTCTCGCCATGCAGTGCAAGCTTGCTCGAGTAATAGCTCGCTACTTCATCAAGGAGCTCAGTTTTGTCGCTGTGCATAAATCTGCCTCACGATAGTGTAGGGGCGCTGTTTTGACTCGGAAAATATCTTGGAAAGATAGATCCCCACGACACCGATAAACGAAATTATCATGCCGCCAAGTAGCCAGATAGAGGCCATGACCGACGTCCAGCCGCTCATTGGCTTTGCGAGAAACATCCAGTGCGCTGTCAAATATAGAATATAAAGTAGTGCGAAAAACGAAATAGACACACCTATATAAAAAATACCAATCAATGGCGCATTGCTGAACGATGTTACCGAATTCACCAATATAGACATTTTTCTTCTGAGTGTATAAGTCGTCTGACTGGTATTGCTCTTTTTGACCGTCTGCGGCTGCTGTTCAAACCCGGTAATATGCCAAAGACCGGCAATAAATACCTCTCGTTCCTTATGGCGCAGTAAAGCGTCCACGTAGCGACGAGTCATTAATCTTGCAGTGACAATATTCTCTGGCAGGGCGAGTCCAGTCAGGGCTTGAAAGAAACGATAGAACCACCGGCCGCTCCATCGCTCAAACCAGCCGCCTTTGCGCTGCTCCTGCACTCCGTAAACAACATCACAGGCGGTCTGATTGATTTGCTGGTCAAAGCTGAGCAAACACTCCGGCTCTTCTTCCAGATCGCTGTCAATCAGGAATATTTTTTCGCCTTTTGCGTGGGAGAGCCCCGTCATCATGGCCTTATGATGGCCGAAATTACGGGAGAGATCGATAAGTACGACATGATGGTCTCGTTCAGTGAGCGAGATGGCGATATCAAGACTGTTATCGGGAGATCCATCATTCACCAACAGGATCTCATAATCATCCCCTGCAAGCGTCATCGCGACAGCACTCACGCGCGAATGAAACTCCTCTATGTAAGAGGCTGACTGATAAAGAGTGGCTACGATTGAGAGCTTCATGGAGCAACATGCCTCATTTGGCGATGAGCGTCTTTTCCACAATTAAAAAGCAGGTCAAGGACCGTGACGCCATGGGTAAACTCGCCCCATAACTGCGAATACTCCGGATAACCTGAGTAATCGAACCAGGTTAACTTTATATTCATCGCTTCAAATACAGCTTCATCAACGTAGTCCTTGGCAGAAGGCCCGGAGACGTACTCGCTCCCCCCAGCCTGTGCACAAAGATTGGCAAGGCGTTCCGTCTTACCGTCGACCAACTCATAATCCGATGAACGACTAATAACTGTCTTGATTTCCAAGTAATCGCAAATAGCCTGAATAAATCGCTGATTAAGCTCTGAAATATGAGTATAACTTTCATTCAGATAAAGCGGCTCAAGCCATTCTGCAATTTCATTGAAGTGCGGAGCACGACTGTAATTTTGAACCAGAGATTTCCAATGTGAAGCGGCCCAGTCAACACCATCTATCTCAGTTTCCCTGATCTTCTGATGATATTTTCCTTTCACTAAAACTGGCACGGTCAACCATTGCACACCTTGCGGGGTTTTAATCTGATTACGATTTCGCCAATCACGCCGGGTATATTGCATGTCATCATAGAGAATGAACTCATCCACTGATGCGATCATGTCAAAATACCCTTTCCAAGGGATGTAGTTGGATTGAAGTATCGCGACTTTTTTCAACGCACTGTTCCCTGGCGACGGTGAATCTTCATTGAGAAATGTAATTGTGAAGTAGAACGAGCACTTAGACGCACAGCAATATCACTACACAATTTTTAAGGCTGTCATATTAATCTGCAATGGGGGGAAGCGTCACCCTTTTCATGGTTTTTTGCCTCAGCAAACGCTCGAACGAGTTAACGTTTTGTGGACGCGACGCTAGCCCACGCCCATCCTCAGTCGCCCGGCCAAATGACATTCAATGCTCGCGCGGTCACAAATCCATCATCAAAACGCCACAACGACGACATGGCCTCAGCCGACACTGAGGTCATGACGACAGCTCTGCATATCACCCTGATCACCGAAACCTTCCCTCCCGAAATCAACGGCGTGGCCAATACCCTTGGCCGCTTGTGCGACGGTTTGCGCGCGCGCGGGCATCAGGTTGAACTGGTGCGGCCACGCCAGGGTTGCGATCAGCAGCTGGGCAGCGACGATGAATTGCTGCTGTGCCGGGGCTGGCCGCTGCCGGGGTATCCGGGTTTGCAATGGGGTCAGTCGTCGATGCACAAGCTGCTGCGACGCTGGAAGCGCCAGCGCCCGGACGTGCTGTACATCGCCACGGAAGGACCGCTGGGCTTGTCCGCGTTGCGCGCGGCACGGCGCCTGGGGATTTCGGTGGTCAGCGGTTTTCACACCAACTTCCAGCAGTACTCCAATCAGTACGGGCTCGGATTGCTCACGCGCCTGCTGACCCACTACCTGCGCTGGTTTCACAATCGCTCGACCCTGACGCTGGTGCCGAGTGTCAGCCAGCGACTGGAGCTGGAGCGCCGGCATTTCGAGCGGCTGGCATTGCTGTCCCGTGGGGTCGACAGTCAGTTGTTCCACCCGACCAAACGGCTGCAATCGTTGCGTGAGCAATGGGGCCTGGGCGAGAAGGACATCGCAGTCATCCACGTAGGACGCCTGGCACCGGAGAAGAACCTTGGGTTGCTCAAGCGTTGTTTCGACACGTTGAAAGCGACTTATCCACAGCGAATCCTAAAGCTGATCATCGTCGGTGACGGTCCGCAACGAGTGGCCCTGGAACAGGAACTGCCCGAAGCGATTTTCTGCGGCACTCAGCGCGGCGAGGCCCTGGCCAGCCACTATGCGTCAGGGGATGTGTTTTTGTTTCCGAGCATGACCGAAACCTTCGGCAATGTGGTGCTTGAGGCACTCGCGTCAGGGTTGGGCGTGGTGGCCTACGATCAGGCTGCGGCGGCGCAGCATATTCGCCATGGCTACAACGGCGTGCTGGCGATGCCGGGGGATGAGGAAGCGTTCAGCGATGCCGCGGTGTGGTTGCTGGAGAAGCGCGAAACCTTGCGATGCGTAAGGCTGAATGCGCGCCAGCATGCGAGTCGGCAGGGTTGGGCAGCGATTATCGAGCAGTTCGAGGGGCAGTTGCGGGGGGCTTGTTCGCAGGAACAGGTTTTGCCTGATGTGGCTTTGTTGCCTTAAAAGCTTCGCGGGCAAGCCTCGCTCCTACAGGATTTGAGTCGATCCGAATTATTGTGTACGACTCAAATCCTGTAGGAGCGAGGCTTGCCCGCGAAGAGGCCTTTCCAGTCGCCGCTTAAACCAGCGTCATCAACGCCTCACGACTGAACGGCAGGATATCTCCCTCACGACCGTCACGCACTTTCTGCGCCCAGTCCGGGTCCACCAGCAGCGCACGCCCCACCGCCACCAGATCGAACTCGTCGTTGTTCAAACGCTCCAGCAGTTTTTCCAGGCTGGCCGGCTGCGCGATCTTGTCGGTGTTGACCATGAATTGCAGGAACTCGCCATCCAGGCCGACGCTACCCACGGTGATGGTCGGCTTGCCGGTCAGTTTGCGCGTCCAGCCTGCCAGGTTCAGCTCGGAACCGTCGAACTCCGGCTCCCAGAAACGGCGCGTCGAGCAGTGGAAAATGTCCACGCCAGCGTCGGACAAAGGCTTGAGGAACTCGCCCAAGGCCTCCGGTGTTTGCACCAGACGCGCGGTGTAATCCTGCTGCTTCCACTGAGAGAAACGGAAAATGATCGGGAAGCCTTCACCAACTGCCGCACGCACCGCCTGAATCAGTTCGATGGCGAAACGCGAACGGTTCGCCAGGTCGCCACCGTATTCATCGGTGCGCTGATTGCTGCCTTCCCAGAAGAACTGGTCCACCAGGTAGCCATGGGCGCCGTGGATTTCCACGCCGTCCATGCCGATGCTTTGCGCGTCTTTGGCGGCTTGAGCGAACGCGGCGATCACGTCCTGGATATCCTGTTTAGTCATGCCGTGAACCACGACCTGACCGTCCTTCAGCTTTTCCGACGGACCGTAACCCGGCACGCTGGCGTCAGGCTCGGTGCCGATGCGACGCACGCTGCCGACATGCCAAAGCTGCGGAACGATCTTGCCGCCTTCGGCATGCACCGCATCGACGACTTTCTTCCAGCCAGCCAGCGCGGCTTCACCATAGAAATGCGGCACGTTCGGGTAGCCGTTGGAGGCCTTGTGGCCGACGGTGGTGCCTTCGGTGATGATCAAGCCCACGCCGGCGGCGGCGCGACGACGGTAGTACTCGATCACTTTGGAGTTGGGTACGCCACCCGGCGAAAACGAGCGGGTCATCGGCGCCATGACGACACGGGTCGGCAGTTCGAGGGTGCCGAGGTGGAACGGTTTGAACAGGGCTTTGACAGGCATGGGACGCTCCACGGGAATAGACTTTATGACGGCGATAATATGGAGTTGGGAACGCCTTGAATAGCACTATTGATTTTGGTGATTAAGGAATAAAAGGTGGAAAGCATCGTAGGAGCGAGCGGGCGGCGCTCCGACTTGCCCGCGAAGGCGGTCGGTCAGTCGACATCATTACTGACTGACCTGACGCCTTCGCGGGCAAGCCTCGCTCCTACAGGGGGAATCAGCTCAGGGCTTTTTCGATTGCCTGAATGACAGTGGGATCATCCGGCGCCGTACGCGGTGAGAACCGTGCCAGTACGCGACCGTCCTTGCCGAGCAGGAATTTTTCGAAATTCCAGGTGATATCACCCGGGAATTCAGCCCCCTCGCCCGCCAGCAGGCGGTACAACTGATGACGCTCATGACCGTTGACTTCCAGCTTGCTGGACAACGGAAAGGTCACGCCATAGTTGAGGCTGCAGAACTCCTGGATCTCTTTCTCGGTACCCGGTTCCTGCCCGGCAAACTGGTTGCACGGCAAGCCCAGCACGCTGAAGCCTTTACCTTTGTATTGCTGGTAAAGGTTTTCCAGCGCCGCGTATTGTGGGGTCAAGCCACATTTGGAGGCGACGTTGACCACCAGCACGACATGCCCCTTGAAGGGCGCCAGAGGTAGCTCCTGACCATCCAGGCCTGTCAAATTAAGGTCGTGAAAAGCACTCATGACGTACTCCAGATTCCCGTGTTCTTCTCGAAACAGCCTCTTGGTGAGGCCACCAAGGACAGCCGCGGACTAAAAAGGCGCCCTCGGGCGCCTCTCCAGTTCTCTGAGCTTAGCGCAGAAAATCAGTGGTGATGGCCACCTTCGCCATGGACGTGACCATGAGCGATTTCTTCCTGGCTGGCGTCACGGATGGCGATGATCTTGACCTGGAAGTTCAGGCGCTGACCGGCCAACGGGTGGTTGCCGTCGACGGTGACATCGTCGCCGTCCAGATCGCGAATGGTCACGATCTGCATTTGGCCGTCCGGTGCGGAAGCGTGGAACTGCATGCCCACTTCCAGCTCGTCGACGCCTTCGAACATGCTGCGGCTCAGCGTGCTGACCAGTTCGGCAGCGTATTCGCCGTAAGCGTCTTCAGGTTCAACGGCCACGGTCAGCTCGTCGCCGACTGCTTTGCCTTCCAGAGCCTTTTCCAGGCCCGGAATGATGTTGCCTGCGCCTTGCAGGTAGACCAGCGGCGCGCCGCCGGCGGAGCTGTCGATGACCTCACCAGCGTCGTTGGTCAGGGTATAGTCGATGGAGACAGCCTTATTGGCGGCGATCAGCATGGGGCGAGACCTTTTGCATAAGAATTTAGAAAGGCCAAGTTTAGCGAAGCAATCGTCCGAAAGCGAACACAACCCGGACAGACGGAATGCGGCGCCAGGCTCGACGGTCACAGGTTTTCATCAGGACGAGGACGGGCATTGGGTGGCCGAGCTGTCCTGTGGCCACACGCAGCACCTGCGCCACCAGCCGCCGTGGCAATCGCGCGCCTGGGTCATGGACCCGGCGCAACGTATTGAAAAAATAGGCCAGCCCTTTGAATGCGGTTGGTGCGCACAAGGCTCGGTTAGCGATAACCTTGGCGACTGAATTTCGGTAGATCGTCAGCTATAGATGATCACCTTTGTCATGCTCCCTTAGAGAATCCGCATGCAAACTTTTTTTATCGCGCCCACCGATTTTGGTGTGGGTCTGACCTCCATCAGCCTCGGGCTGGTGCGCACCCTCGAGCGGGCCGGCCTCAAGGTCGGCTTTTTCAAACCGATTGCCCAACCGCATCCTGGTGATACCGGGCCGGAGCGCTCCACCGAACTGGTGGCGCGAACCCACGGTTTGAAACCGCCGCAACCGCTGGGCCTGGCGCACGTCGAGCGCATGCTCGGCGACGGCCAGCTCGATGAGCTGCTCGAAGAAATCATCACGCTCTATCAGCAAGCGGCCATCGGCAAGGACGTGCTGATCGTCGAAGGCATGGTCCCGACCCGCAGCGCCAGTTACGCCGCGCGGGTCAATCTGCATTTGGCCAAGAGTCTGGATGCCGACGTGATTCTGGTTTCGGCACCGGAAAACGAAGTGCTGACCGAGCTCTCCGGTCGCGTGGAGTTGCAGGCGCAATTGTTCGGCGGGCCGAAAGACCCGAAAGTCCTCGGCGTGATCCTCAACAAGGTCAAGACCGACGAGAGCATGGAGGCCTTCGCCTCGCGCCTCAAGGAGCATTCGCCGTTGCTGCGCAGCGGTGATTTCCGCTTGCTCGGTTGCATCCCGTACCAGCCGGAACTGAACGCGCCGCGCACCCGCGACGTGGCCGATCTGATGGGCGCGCAAATCCTCAATGCCGGCGACTACGAAACCCGGCGCATGACCAAAATCATCATTTGTGCGCGCACCATGCGCAACACCGTGGAGCTGCTCAAGCCCGGCGTGCTGGTGGTGACGCCCGGAGATCGCGACGACATCATCCTCGCCGTCAGCCTCGCCGCCATGAACGGCGTGCCGCTGGCCGGCCTGCTGCTGACCAGCGACACCCTGCCCGACCCGCGCATCATGGACCTGTGTCGTGGCGCCTTGCAGGCCGGTTTGCCGGTGTTGTCGGTGAGCACCGGCTCCTACGACACCGCGAACCAGCTGAACGGTTTGAACAAGGAAATCCCGATCGACGACCGCGAGCGTGCGGAGATCATCACCGACTTCGTCGCCAGCCACCTCGACGCCAACTGGCTGCACCAGCGTTGCGGCACGCCACGGGAGATGCGCCTGTCGCCTGCGGTGTTCCGTTATCAATTGATCCAGCGCGCCCAGGCCGCCAACAAACGCATCGTGTTGCCCGAAGGCAGCGAGCCGCTGACCGTGCAAGCCGCGGCAATCTGTCAGGCGCGCGGCATTGCCCGTTGCGTGTTGCTGGCGAAACCGGCGGATGTCGAAGCCGTGGCGCGTGCCCACGATATCGAGCTGCCGCCAGGCCTGGAGATTCTCGATCCGGACCTGATTCGCGAACGTTACGTCGAGCCGATGGTTGCGCTGCGCAAGACCAAAAGCCTCAACGCGCCGATGGCCGAGCAGCAACTGGAAGACACCGTGGTGATCGGCACCATGATGCTGGCGCTGGATGAAGTCGACGGCCTGGTGTCCGGTGTCATTCACTCCACCGCCAACACCATCCGCCCGGCCTTGCAGTTGATCAAGACCGCGCCGGGCTGCACCCTGGTGTCGTCGGTGTTCTTCATGCTGTTTCCCGAAGAGGTGCTGGTCTACGGCGACTGCGTGATGAACCCGCACCCGAGCGCCACGGAACTGGCCGAGATCGCCCTGCAAAGTGCGGACTCGGCAGCAGCGTTCGGCATTACGCCGCGCGTGGCGATGATCAGCTACTCCAGCGGTGAATCGGCCAGCGGCGAAGAGGTCGAGAAGGTCCGCGAGGCGACGTTGCTCGCCCACGAACAACAACATTCGCTGCTGATCGACGGCCCGTTGCAGTACGACGCCGCCGCCAACGAAACCGTTGCCCGGCAACTGGCGCCGAACAGTCAGGTCGCCGGCCGCGCCACGGTGTTCGTGTTCCCCGACCTGAATACCGGCAACACCACGCACAAAGCCGTGCAGCGCAGCGCCGACTGCGTCAGCCTCGGCCCGATGCTGCAAGGCCTGCGCAAACCGGTGAACGACCTGCCGCGTGGCGCGCAAGTCGACGACATCGTGTACACCATCGCGTTGACCGCGATTCAAGCTGCCAACCGACCTCTGGATGTTTAAATGCTGGATTTCCTGCCTGCCGCCGCACGCGGCGTGATTGCATCGTTGTTGCTGGCACTGAATACGATTCTGCTCTGCTCGTTTCTGTTCTGCGTAGCGATTTTCAAGGTGTTGCCGTTCGCCCTCACCCAGCGTTTCACACGCTGGCTGATGAACCATACCCATGAAGCCTGGATCAGCAACAACAAGGCCTGGATGAACCTGGTCCGCCGCACCCGCTGGCACCTCAGCGGCCTTGAAGGGCTGGACTATCAGCACTCGTACCTGATCACCAGCAACCACCAGAGCTGGGTCGACATCATGGTGTTGCAGTACGTGCTCAACCGTCGTATCCAGCCGCTGAAATTCTTTCTCAAGCAAGAGCTGATCTGGGTGCCGGTGATTGGCCTGGCCTGGTGGACGCTGGGCTTTCCGTTCATGAAGCGCTATTCCAAGGCTTACCTGGAAAAGCACCCGGAGAAGAAAGGCAAAGACCTGGAAACCACGCGCAAGACCTGTGCGAAGTTTCGTGATAACCCGGTGGGGATTTTCAATTTCGTCGAAGGCACGCGCTTCACCGAAGGCAAGCATGCGCAGCAGAAATCCCCGTTCAAGTACCTGCTCAAACCCAAGGCCGGTGGCATT
This sequence comes from Pseudomonas sp. IT-P44, assembly GCF_949768225.1. NCBI lineage: Bacteria > Pseudomonadati > Pseudomonadota > Gammaproteobacteria > Pseudomonadales > Pseudomonadaceae > Pseudomonas > Pseudomonas sp. IT-P44. Next base: position 73,169 of record NZ_CATKQM010000090.1, read on the forward strand.
GCGTTTGTGCTGGACGCCATGGGTGAGCAGCTGGAGTCGATCGTCAACGTGACCATCCACTATCCGGGCGGGCGTCCGGGGTATTGGGATCTGTTATGCGGGAACGTTGCGGACGTGGTGGTGCACTTTCAGGAGTTGAAGATTCCGCCGCAGTTTATTGGCAAGAACTACGACCAGGATGGGGAGTATCGGTTGCAGTTTCAGGGGTGGATCAATCAGCTTTGGTTAGACAAGGATGCGTTGTTGACGCAGATGCATCGCGAGTATCCCGCCCAGTAATCAGGTGCCTGTTCCGGCCCCTTCGCGGGCAAGCCTCGCTCCTACGGATTTACGTCGTTCCCGATGTCGCGGTCACACCCATCCCGTAGGAGCGAGGCTTGCCCGCGAAGGCGATTTCAGGGGCACAAAAAAACCCGCCGATGATCACTCATCGGCGGGTTTTTCATTAGCAGCTAACGCTTAGATCGCGCCGTGCTTGCGCAGCAGATCCAGCACTTGCTTGACGCTTTCTTCCAGCGACAGCGACTGGGTGTCGACCACGAGGTCGGCGTCCAGCGGCACGTCGTACGGGAAGGAATCGCCCGGAATGTTATCCCCGGCCGCGGCGTACAAGCCTTGCGGATCACGCTCGGCACAAACAGTCGGCGAGGCCTGGACGTAGACCGTCAGCAGACGCTCCTTGCCGATCAGGTCCTTGGCCTGCTCACGCCCTTCTGCACTCGGCGCAACAAACGCAGCAAGGGTCAGCAGACCGGCTTCGTTGAACTGACGCGCAACGTGCGCGGCACGACGCCAGTTCTCGGTACGCCCGGCGCGATCCTGTGGCAGACCTTTGTTCAGGTCGTGACGCAGGTTCTGGCCATCGAGCACAAACACCGCACGGCCCAGGTCGAACAACTTGCGTTCAACCGCATACGCCAGAGTGCTTTTGCCCGCGCCCGACAAGCCGCTGAACAACACGGTGGCCGGCTGTTGGCCGAAACGCTGAGCGCGTTCTTCGGTGGCAACGTGCGCCAGTTTGCCGTGGTGCGTGCTGCTGCCATGCGCCAACGGCTGAGCGATGATCATGCCGGCGGCGACGGTGCCGTTGGTCAAACGGTCGATGACGATGAACGAACCGGTGGTGCGGTTGCTCGCGTAACCGTCCAGCGCGATGGCGGCGTCGAGGCTGATCTTGACGCGACCGATCTCGTTCAACTGCAACGCGCTGGCAGGACCTTCTTCCAGGGTGTTCACGTCAACGCGGTTGACGATGCTGGTGATCGAACCCGGCACGTACGTCGTGGCCCGCTTGATGTCGTATTTCTTGCCCGGCAGCATCGGTTCTTCGGCCATCCATACCAGCATGGCGTCGAAGGCGTCAGTCACTTGCGGCAGGTTGTCGGCGTGCACCAGCAAGTCGCCGCGAGAGATATCGATCTCGTCTTCCATGGTCAGCGTCACAGCCTGACCCGGACCGGCATGCTCCAGCTCACCTTCGAAGGTGACGATGGATTTCACGCGGCTGCTCTTGCCCGACGGCAGCACAACGACTTCATCGCCCTTGTGCACGACGCCGCTGGCCAGGGTGCCGGCGAAACCACGGAAGTTCAGGTTCGGACGGTTGACGTACTGCACCGGGAAACGCAGGTCGGTGTAGTTGCGGTCGCTGGCGATTTCGACGGTTTCGAGAATTTCCATCAGCGACTGGCCGGTGTACCACGGCGAGCGCTCGGACTTGTTCACCACGTTGTCGCCCTTCAGCGCCGACATCGGCACGAAGGCCATGGTGGTCGGCTTGAACGCGATGCCTTCGGCGAACTTCAGGTAATCGGCCTTGATCGACTCGAACACGCTTTCGTCGAAGCCATTGAGGTCCATCTTGTTGATGGCGACCACGATGTGCTTGATGCCCAGCAACGAGGCGATGAAGCTGTGGCGACGGGTCTGGGTCTGCACGCCGTAGCGCGCGTCGACCAGGATGATCGCCAGGTCACAGGTGGATGCACCGGTGGCCATGTTGCGGGTGTACTGCTCATGGCCAGGGGTGTCGGCGATGATGAATTTGCGCTTGGCGGTGGAGAAGTAGCGGTAAGCGACATCGATGGTGATGCCCTGCTCACGCTCGGCCTGCAGGCCGTCGACCAGCAATGCCAGGTCGATGTCTTCGCCGGTGGTGCCGACTTTTTTCGAGTCGCGGGTAATGGCTTCCAGGTGATCTTCGTAGATCATCTTGGAGTCGTGCAGCAGGCGCCCGATCAGGGTGCTCTTGCCGTCGTCGACGTTGCCACAGGTCAGAAAGCGCAGCATTTCCTTGCGTTCGTGCTGGCCCAGGTAGGCGAGGATGTCCTCGCTGATCAAATCAGATGCGTGCGACATGACAACCCCTTAGAAATAACCCTGACGTTTCTTTTCTTCCATCGAGCCTGCGCCATCGTGATCGATGACCCGGCCCTGGCGTTCGGAAGTTCGCGTCAGGAGCATTTCCTGAATGATGTCGGTCAGGCTGGTGGCCTCGGACTCGACCGCACCGGTCAGCGGGTAGTCACCCAATGTACGGAAACGGACTTTCTTCTTGACGATGCGCGCCTTGTCTTCGTCGCTCAGGTGATTGAGCAGGCGTTCGTCGTCGATCATGATCCAGGTGCCATTCATCTCGATGACGTCGCGCTCGGCGGCGAAATACAGCGGCACAATCGGGATGCCTTCGAGGTAGATGTACTGCCAGATGTCCAGTTCGGTCCAGTTCGACAATGGGAAAACGCGGATCGATTCGCCCTTGTTGACGTTGCCGTTGTAGACGTTCCACAGCTCTGGACGCTGGTTTTTCGGGTCCCAGCGGTGCTTGGTGTCGCGGAAGGAATACACGCGCTCTTTGGCGCGGGACTTCTCTTCGTCGCGGCGAGCGCCACCGAAAGCGGCGTCGAAACCGTACTTGTCGAGCGCCTGTTTCAGGCCCTCGGTTTTCATGATGTCGGTATGCTTGGCGCTACCGTGGGTCAGCGGGTTGATGCCCTGGGCCACGCCATCGGGGTTCACGTGCACCAGCAGGTCCAGGCCGAGTTCTTCGACCATGCGGTCGCGGAATTCGTACATTTCCTTGAACTTCCACCGGGTGTCGACGTGCATCACCGGGAACGGCAATTTGCCCGGGAAGAATGCCTTGCGCGCAAGGTGCAGCATCACGGCGGAATCTTTACCGACGGAGTACAGCATCACCGGGTTATCGAACTCGGCGGCGACCTCGCGGATGATGTGGATGCTTTCGGCCTCCAGCTGTTTCAGATGCGTCAGTTTGTCGACCATGGCTACTCACGAAAACGATCTTATGGACGGCCAGCGGGCCGTGTTCGAGCGGGGAATCCTAGCACAGCGACCTCTTCTAATCAGGCCGCGAGCTAGATCGAAAGGGTATATGAATATACCCCCTCGTTTGGGCCCAGGGACCTTGTAGGAGCGAGGCTTGCCCGCGAAGAACGATAACGCGGTGTGCCTGATGTACTGCGTTATCGTTTTTCGCGGGCAAGCCTCGCTCCTACATGAAACTAGATCGGATTCGGGCAATCGATGAAGATGTGCTCCAGCGCAAACCGTCGCGCCAGGTAATCCCCCAGCGCCTGCACACCATAACGCTCGGTGGCGTGGTGACCGGCGGCGATGAAACTGATGTCGTTTTCCCGGGCGCTGTGGAAGGTTTGCTCGGACGCCTCGCCGCTGAGGTACAGATCGACGCCCGCCAAAACCGCCTGATCGATATACCCCTGGCCGCCACCGGTGCACCAGCCGACCCGACGAATCATCTCGCTGCCTTCAATCAGCAGCGGCTCGCGCCCCATGACTTCCTGCACGCGGCGAGCGAAATCACGCGGCGTCATCGGTTCGTTCAACGAGCCGACCAGACCGACAATCTTCAGGTTATCCGGATCCAACGGCCCTTCGACGGTGATGTCCAACTGAAGGGCGAGCTGCACGTTGTTACCGACTTCCGGGTGGAGGTCCAGCGGCAAGTGATAGGACAGCAGGCTGATGTCGTGCTTGAGCAGAGTTTTCAACCGACGCTGCTTCATGCCGGTGATGCACGGGTTCTCGCCCTTCCAGAAGTAACCGTGATGCACCAGCACCAGATCGGCCTGCGCTTCGACGGCCGCATCCAGCAACGCCTGACTGGCCGTGACGCCACTGACGATGCGCATCACCTGCGGCCGGCCTTCGACCTGTAACCCGTTGGGGCAATAATCGGCAATCTTTGCACTGTTCAGATAACGGTCGGCTTCTTCGACCAGGGTGCTCAGGGCGACGGCCATAAAAGACTCCTAAATATCCCGTTCAGAGGCGCGCGCGGCCTCGTATAATGCGCGACATTATGGGCGGTCTCTAACCGCCTGCAACCTCTCAGGACGTGCTTAATGCTCAAGGCGCTGCGTTTTTCCGGCTGGCCGCTGTTGGCCGGCGTGCTTATCGCTCTATTGATCATCCAGCGTTACCCGCAGTGGGTCGGGCTTCCAAGCCTCGACGTCAACCTGCAGCAAGCCCCGCAAACCACCACCATGCAACAGGGGCCGGTGTCCTATGCCGACGCAGTCACCACCGCTGCGCCGTCGGTGGTGAACCTGTACACCACCAAAGTCATCAACAAACCGAACCATCCGCTGTTCGAAGACCCGCAGTTCCGTCGCTTCTTCGGCGACAACGCGCCCAAGCAGAAACGCATGGAATCGAGCCTCGGCTCCGGCGTGATCATGAGCCCGGAAGGCTACCTGCTGACCAATAACCACGTGACCAGCGGCGCCGACCAGATTGTCGTCGCGCTGAAGGACGGGCGTGAAACCCTGGCCCGCGTCATCGGCAGCGACCCGGAAACCGACCTCGCGGTCCTGAAGATCGATCTGAAAAACCTGCCGTCGATCACCGTCGGCCGCTCGGACAACATCCGCATCGGCGACGTCGCGCTGGCCATCGGCAACCCGTTCGGCGTCGGCCAGACCGTGACCATGGGCATCATCAGCGCCACCGGCCGTAACCAGCTGGGCCTGAACAACTACGAAGATTTCATCCAGACCGACGCCGCGATCAACCCCGGCAACTCCGGCGGTGCGCTGGTGGATGCCAATGGCAACCTGACCGGGATCAACACGGCGATCTTCTCCAAGTCCGGCGGTTCGCAAGGCATCGGTTTCGCGATCCCGGTCAAACTGGCGATGGAAGTGATGAAGTCGATCATCGAACACGGCCAGGTGATTCGCGGCTGGCTCGGTATCGAAGTGCAGCCGTTGAGCCAGGAGCTGGCGGAGTCGTATGGCCTATCGGGACGTCCGGGCATTGTGGTCGCGGGGATTTTCCGTGACGGCCCTGCGCAGAAGGCTGGCCTGCAATTGGGTGACGTGATTCTCACCATCGACGGCGAACCGGCCGGTGATGGTCGCCGCTCGATGAACCAGGTCGCGCGGATCAAACCGACCGACAAAGTCACGGTTCAGGTGATGCGCAACGGCAAGGAGCTGAAGCTGACCGCTGAAATCGGCTTGCGCCCGCCACCGGCGCCGGTCAAAGAGAAAGAAGAACAGTAAGCACTCCCCACACGATCCCTGTAGGAGCGAGCGGTGCGGCGATCCGACTTGCCCGCGAAGAACAATGACGCGGTGTACTTGATACACCGTGTCATCGTTCTTCGCGGGCAAGCCTTGCTCCTACAGGGGTTGTGGGGTGTTTAGAGGTCGCCGAGGCCGTCGATCAGTGCCTGATTCTGTTCAGGTGTGCCAATCGAAATCCGCAGGAACTGCGCAATGCGCTCCTGCTTGAAGTGCCGGACGATCACGCCTTGCTCGCGCAACTTCGCCGCCAGCCCCGCTGCATCGTGCTGCGGATGCCGGGCGAAGATGAAGTTCGCCGCTGACGGCAGCACTTCAAAGCCCTTGGCTTGCAGTTGCGCGACGACCTTCTCGCGATTCTCGATCACCAACCCGCAGGTCTTGTCGAAGTACTCGCGGTCTTCGAACGCGGCGGCTGCACCGACGTTCGCCAGGCGGTCCAGCGGATAAGAGTTGAAGCTGTTCTTGATCCGCTCCAGCGCCTCGATCAGGTCCGGATGCCCCACCGCCAGACCGACCCGCAGGCCGGCCAGGGAACGGGACTTGGACAACGTCTGAGTCACCAGCAAATTCGGATAGCGGCCCACCAGACTGATCGCCGTCTCGCCACCGAAGTCGATGTAAGCCTCATCCACCACGACCACCGAATCCGGGCTGGCCTTGAGGATTTGCTCAACCGCGTCCAGCGCCAGCAGGCAACCGGTCGGGGCGTTCGGGTTCGGGAAGATGATCCCGCCGTTCGGCTTGGCGTAATCCGCCGGGTTGATCTGGAACTGCTCGTCCAGCGGCACCGCGTCGAACGTGATGCCGTACAACCCGCAGTAGACCGGGTAGAAGCTGTAGCTGATGTCCGGGAACAGCACCGGCTGATCGTGTTGCAGCAAACCGTGAAAGATGTGCGCCAGGACTTCATCGGAACCGTTGCCGAGGAACACCTGATTGCTTTGCACGCCGTAGTACTTGGCGACAGCGTTCTTCAACAGGTCGCTGTTCGGGTCCGGGTACAAACGCAGGTTGTCGTTGAGCTCGGTCTGCATCGCCGCCAGGGCTTTTGGCGATGGGCCGTACGGGTTTTCGTTGGTGTTGAGCTTCACCAGTTTCGCCAGTTTCGGTTGCTCGCCCGGCACGTAAGGCACCAGGTTCTTGACGAACGGGCTCCAGAATTTACTCATCTCAGTTCCCCTGCTTGTCGTCAATGATGCGGTATTCGGCGCTGCGGGCGTGGGCGGTCAGCGACTCGCCACGGGCCAGCACGGAAGCGGTCTTGCCCAATTCCGACGCACCCTGCTCGGAGCAGAAGATGATCGACGAGCGTTTCTGGAAGTCGTACACGCCCAGCGGCGAGGAGAACCGTGCGGTGCCGGAAGTCGGCAGCACGTGGTTCGGGCCGGCGCAGTAGTCGCCCAAGGCCTCGGAGGTGTGACGGCCCATGAAGATTGCGCCGGCGTGACGGATCTGCGGCAACCACGCTTGTGGATCGGCGACCGACAACTCCAGGTGCTCCGGTGCGATGCGGTTGGCCACTTCGATGGCTTGCTCCATATCACGAACCTGGATCAGCGCCCCACGGCCATTGATCGAGGTTTCGATGATCTCGGCGCGTTCCATGGTCGGCAGCAGTTTGGCGATGCTGGCGGCAACCTGGTCGAGGAACCCGGCGTCCGGGCTGACCAGAATTGCCTGTGCGTCTTCGTCGTGCTCGGCCTGGGAGAACAGGTCCATGGCAATCCAGTCCGGATCGGTCTGGCCGTCGCACACAACGAGGATTTCCGACGGACCGGCGATCATGTCGATGCCGACCTGGCCGAACACGTGACGCTTGGCGGTGGCGACATAGATGTTGCCCGGGCCGACCACCTTGTCGACCTTCGGCACGCTTTCGGTGCCATAAGCCAACGCGGCAACCGCTTGGGCGCCACCGATGGTGAACACACGATCGACGCCAGCGATGCACGCTGCGGCCAATACCAGCTCGTTGATTTCACCGCGCGGGGTCGGTACCACCATGACCACTTCGGTCACGCCCGCCACTTTGGCCGGGATCGCATTCATCAGTACGGACGACGGGTACGACGCTTTGCCGCCCGGGACATAAAGACCGGCGCGATCCAGCGGCGTGACCTTCTGGCCCAGCACCGTGCCATCGGCCTCGGTGTAGCTCCAGGAATCCTGTTTCTGCTTTTCGTGGTAGCTGCGCACACGGGCCGCGGCTTTTTCCAGCGCTTCACGCTGCGGCACGGTGATGCGGGTCAGGGCCAGTTCCAGGCGCTCGCGCGGCAGGATCAGGTCGGCCATCGAGGCGACTTCCAGGCCGTCGAACTTCTGGGTGAATTCCACCAGCGCCGCATCGCCACGCTCGCGCACGGCATTGATGATGTCCAGCACCCGCTGATTGACCGAGTCGTCAGACACACTTTCCCAGCTCAGCAGATGATCCAGATGATGTGCGAAATCCGGGTCAGCAGCGTTGAGTCGGCGAATTGCAGTCGGTGCGGTCATAGCGAGAGCCTCATAGGAATGGCAAAAACTCAGGCGCCCTAACTTAGCAGTCGTTTCCGCTTGGGCACCTGAGATTCTGGCTATGAGGCGGATAGACGGGCGCGACTCAAGGTCGCGCAGGTGAATCAGCCGCGGTGTCGAGACTCCACTGCCTTGCGCAGGGTGTCGATCAACGCCTGGATACGGGCGTGCTGCATTTTCATCGAAGCTTTGTTGACGATCAGCCGGGAGCTGATGTCGGCAATGAAATCCTGGGGTTCCAGGCCATTGGCGCGCAGGGTGTTGCCGGTGTCGACCACGTCGATGATCTTGTCCGCCAGACCGATCAGCGGCGCCAGTTCCATCGAGCCGTACAGCTTGATGATGTCGACCTGACGCCCCTGTTCGGCGTAGTAACGCTTGGCAACGTTGACGAACTTGGTCGCCACCCGCAAACGGCCCTTGGGCTCGACGTCGCCGACACGGCCAGCGGTCATCAGCTTGCAGAGGGCAATGCGCAAGTCCAGTGGCTCGTACAAGCCCTGGCCGCCGTATTCCATCAGCACATCTTTACCGGCGACGCCCAGGTCAGCGGCACCATGCTCGACATAGGTCGGCACATCGGTGGCGCGCACGATCAGCAGGCGTACATCTTCCTGGGTCGTGGGGATGATCAGCTTGCGGCTCTTGTCCGGATTCTCGGTCGGCACGATGCCCGCTTCAGCCAGAAGCGGCAGGGTGTCGTCAAGGATGCGGCCCTTGGACAGTGCGATGGTCAACATGGGAAACGTCAGTCCTTATCAAGGTACGTGCCCGGTCACAAACGGCGCCGGACACACATCGTGGGTGAAGTACCCTCGACTTGAAACGAATTCAACGGGCACATCCTTATGCCCATGCAGCAAAAAACTAGCCCGGTACGCGGCGGATCTTGGCGCCGAGCATCTGCAGTTTCTCTTCGATGCACTCGTAACCACGGTCGATGTGGTAGATGCGGTCGATCAGGGTGTCGCCTTCAGCGATCAGCGCCGAGATCACCAGGCTGGCCGAAGCACGCAGGTCGGTGGCCATGACTGGCGCGCCTTTCAGCTTCTCGGTACCGGTGACAATGGCGGTGTTGCCTTCGACCTGGATCTTGGCGCCCATGCGGTGCAGTTCGTAAACGTGCATGAAGCGGTTTTCGAAGATCGTCTCGATCACGGCACCGGTGCCTTCGGCAATGGCGTTGAGCGAGATGAACTGCGCCTGCATGTCAGTCGGGAACGCCGGGTATGGAGCAGTGCGCACGTTGACGGCTTTTGGCCGCTTGCCGTGCATGTTCAGCTCGATCCAGTCTTCGCCGCAGTTGATTTCGGCACCCGACTCACGGAGTTTTTCCAGGACGGCTTCGAGGATGGTCGGATCGGTGTCCTTGACCTTCACACGACCGCCGGTCACGGCGGCGGCAACCAGGTAGGTACCGGTTTCGATACGGTCCGGCATCACTTTGTAAGTGGTGGTGTGCAGACGCTCGACGCCATCGATGGTGATGGTGTCGGTGCCGGCGCCAGAGATCTTGGCGCCCATGGCGATCAGGAAGTTCGCCAGGTCGACCACTTCAGGCTCGCGCGCGGCGTTGGCCAGCACGCTGCGGCCCTTGGCCAGGGCAGCGGCCATCATGATGTTTTCGGTACCGGTCACACTGACGGTGTCGAAGAAGAAGTGCGCGCCACGCAGGCCGCCTTCAGGCGCCTTGGCCTTGATGTAGCCGCCTTCGACGTCGATGACCGCGCCCATGGCTTCAAGACCACGGATGTGCAGGTCCACCGGACGCGAACCGATGGCGCAGCCGCCAGGCAGTGCGACTTCGGCTTCACCGAAACGGGCAACCATCGGGCCCAGCACCAGGATCGACGCACGCATGGTTTTTACCAGTTCGTACGGAGCGATCAGGGTCTTGATGGTGCGCGGGTCGATTTCGACGCTGAGTTTCTCGTCGATCACCGGCTCGATGCCCATGCGACCGAACAGCTCGATCATGGTGGTGATGTCGTGCAGGTGCGGCAGGTTGGCAACGGTAACCGGGCCATCGCACAGCAAAGTTGCAGCCAGGATCGGCAGGGCAGAGTTCTTTGCCCCGGAAATGCGGATCTCGCCATCAAGACGAGCGCCACCGGTAATAATCAATTTATCCATAAGAATCTCGACGCCCTTGGGCTCAGGTGCGCTCGGCCCAGGCCGCGCTGCTGAAAAATTTCATAGTGACCGCATGGATGCTGCCATCGGTGATCCATGGGTTCAAATGGGCATAGACCTGCTGCTGACGCTTCACCGGGCTCAACGCCGCCAGTTCATCGCTAATCACATTCAGCTGGAAATTGCAGCCTTCGCCTTCAACTTCCACCTTGGTGTTTGGCAGCTTTCCTTCAAGGAAGCTCTTCACTTCTACGGCCTGCATGCTCAACCTCAATCGGCGCCCTGTGCGCGCGGGTCGGACATCATACAAAAAAGCCCCGCGCCTGCGAACCCCGCGAAGCAGGACTCTGACGGGGGGCTTCTCTGTCGATGCGGTTAGGGATGCGCCAACAGCTCGGTCATTTCGCTGACCTGAGCGATTTCGCGCATGTCTTCGGGCATCGCGCGGATGCTCAGCGTCTTGCCGGCCTCGTGCGCATCCCGCATGAAACACAGCAGTAACGACAAGCCGACGCTGCTGGATTTCAACACCGCCGAACAGTCCACCACTAGTGCTGGGGCCTTGCTGGCCTTGATCAGCGCCTGGCCCTGCTTGCGCAGGCCCGGGCCAGTGAGGTAGTCCAGCATGCCGCTAAGCATCAGCTCACCGGATTCATTCATGCGAATGGCCGATACACTCATTGGGTCTGCTGCTCGGTGGATTGCTTCTGGCTGGCTTCCTTGGCCTTGGCGACTTCACCGGCCCAACCATTGATGGTCTTGTCCAGGTCGTTGCCATTGCGCTGCATCGCATCGGCGAATTGGTCGCGGAACAGCTTGCCAATATTGATGCCGTTGATGATCACGTTACGCAGCTTCCACTCGCCGTTGATCTTCTCGAGCGTGTAGGACACAGGATAGATCGCGCCGTTGCTGCCTTTGACCGTCATGCCAACGCTGGTGCGGTCTCCCGACTCATCCTTGGCAGGGTCGACGACGATGCCCTGGTTGTTGTACTCGAGCAAGGCGTTGCCATAGAACTGGAACAGGCCTTTCTTGAAGTTTTCTTCAAAGGTCTTCATTTGCGCCGGCGTGGCCTTGCGCGAATATTTGACCGTCATGATGCTCTTGGAGATGCCCTCGGCATCCACCACAGGCCCGACGATGGTGTTCAGCGCCGTGTAAAAGTCCTGCGGGTCCTGCTTGTATTTCTCTTTGTTGGCCGACAGATCCGCCAGCAACCGGGTCGTGGTGTCTTGCACCAGTTCGTGCGCGGAAGGCGCCGCCACGGCGTTAGCCATCAACGGCAGGGCCGCGAGTAATACCAACAGGCCACGTCGCAAGGTAGAGATCATTCAAAAGCTCCTCATTTGGCGTCTTTGCTAACGGTATTGAGCAGGAATTTACCGATCAGGTCCTCGAGCACCAGCGACGACTGGGTGTCATGGATGGTTCCACCATCCTTGAGCAGGGCTTCTTCGCCGCCCACGCTGATACCGATGTACTTCTCGCCCAACAGGCCAGCAGTCAGGATAGATGCAGTGGAGTCATTCGGCAGGTTATCTACGCGCTTTTCCAGCTGCATCGTCACTCGACCGGTGAAACTGTCGCGGTCCAGATCGATCGCCGTGACCTTGCCGATGGTCACACCGGCCATGGTCACTTTAGCTCTGACCGTCAAACCGGCGATATTGTCGAAATACGCATAAAGTTTATAAGTATCGTTGGTTGCGCTCGGGGACAGGCCACTCACCCGCAACGCCAGCAACAGCAAAGCCAGGATGCCAGCCAGCAAGAAAAGGCCGACACCGATTTCCAGGGTGCGGTTTTGCATCAGAAATCTCCAAACATCAAGGCGGTCAGAATAAAGTCCAGGCCGAGTACCGCCAACGAGGCGTATACAACGGTCTTGGTAGTGGCACGACTGATCCCCTCGGATGTGGGCTCGCAGTCATAGCCTTGGAATACGGCGATCCAGGTCACGACAAAAGCGAAGACAATGCTTTTGATGATGCCGTTCAGCACATCGTCGGCAAAGGTCACGCTGTTTTGCATGTTCGACCAGTAGGAACCTTCATAGACACCCAGCCAGTCGACGGCCACCCACGAACCGCCCCAGATACCCACCACGCTGAAAATCATCGCCAGCACCGGCAGGGAAATGAAGCCGGCCCACAGGCGCGGGGCAATGATGTACTTGAGCGGGTCGACACCAATCATTTCCAGACTGGACAACTGCTCGGTGGACTTCATGTTGCCGATTTCAGCCGTCAGGGCCGAACCGGCGCGCCCGGCGAACAACAACGCCGTGACCACGGGGCCCAGTTCACGCAGCAACGTCAGCGCAACCATCTGCCCGACCGCCTGCTCCGAACCATAGCTGGACAGGATGTTGAACCCCTGCAGTGCCAGCACCATGCCGATGAACACCCCGGAGACCACGATGATCACCAGGGACATTACGCCCACCGAATGCAATTGCTTGATCAGCAGCCCGAACCCGCCGCCGATACCGCCACGGCCGAGCAAGGCATGAAACAGGAAGATCGTCGAACGACCGAACACTGCCAGCACATCGATGCCGGAGTGGCCGAACCGGCGCACGCGCTCCAATAGTGAAATCTTGCGCATCAACGCTTCCCCAGAAGATCTGCGCGGTAATCCGTCGCTGGAAAGTGGTACGCCACCGGGCCGTCGGGTTCGCCGGTCATGAATTGGCGAATTCGCGGCTCCTGCGAGTTCATCAGCTCCTCGGGCGTGCCCTGCCCCAACACCTGGCCTTCGCCGACCACATAGATGTAGTCGGCGATGCTCGCCGTCTCGGCCAGATCGTGGGAGACCACGATGCTGGTGATGCCCAGCGCGTCGTTGAGCAGGCGGATCAGGCGCACCAGGACGCCCATGGCGATCGGGTCCTGACCGACGAAGGGTTCGTCATACATGAGAATCTGCGGATCGAGAGCAATTGCCCGGGCCAGCGCCACACGACGCTTCATGCCGCCGGACAGTTCCTCGGGCATCAGGTCGATGGCGCCACGCAGGCCCACGGCCTGTAATTTGAGCAGGACGATGTCCCGGATCATTTCTTCCGGAAGCTCGGTATGAACGCGAAGCGGAAAGGCGACGTTCTCGAACACATCGAGATCGGTAAACAGTGCGCCGCTCTGGAACAGCACACCCATGTGCTTGCGCGCGTCGAACAAATCGCTGCGCGACAGCTTCGGCAGGTTTTGACCGTTGACCCAGACTTCGCCCTTGGTGGGACGCAGCTGTGCGCCCATCAAACGCAGCAATGTGGTCTTGCCACACCCGGAAGGCCCCATGATGCCGGTGACCTTGCCGCGTGGAATACGGATATCGACGTTATTGAAAATGCTGCGCGAACCGCGCTTGAAGGTCAGTCCCTTCAGCTCGACCGCGTAGGCGTTATCGGCACTCATCTAAACTCCTTGCGATGCAGCCTCTCACTCGGACGCCTGACTTTCTGACGAAAGCACATACCTCCCGGGCAGGCCGAACTGGCGGCGAACTATATCACTGCAAAGGCCAAGCGCCCAAGCGCCAAGCCGGGCCATGTTCAGCAACATGACAGGCAAAAAGCTTTCACTCGGAGGGTTTCGGTAACAGGGAATGACAAAGCGCGACGAACTTGCGTGAGGGTTTCGATCATTACCGCTATAATCGCCGCCTTTTCATCAGGCTATACGATTTCTGACATGAGCCAATCCAGCGACCTGATTCAATCAGCACAACGCACCATCCGCCTCGAACTGGAAGCCGTAGAAGGCTTGCTGCCCCACATCGACGCAGATTTCGTACGCGCTTGCGAGATGATTCTGGCCAGCAAAGGCCGCGTAGTCGTGGTCGGCATGGGCAAATCAGGGCACATCGGCAACAAGATCGCGGCCACCCTGGCCAGCACCGGCACCACGGCGTTTTTCGTGCACCCGGCCGAAGCCAGTCACGGCGACATGGGCATGATCACCCGCGACGACATCATCCTGGCCCTGTCGAACTCCGGCTCCACCAACGAAATCGTGACCCTGCTGCCGCTGATCAAGCGCCTGGGCATCAAACTGATCAGCGTGACCGGCAACCCCGACTCACCGCTGGCCAAGGCCGCCGAGGTCAACCTCAACGTGCACGTCGAGCATGAAGCCTGCCCGCTGAACCTGGCACCGACATCGTCGACCACCGCGGCGCTGGTCATGGGCGACGCCCTGGCCGTTGCGCTGCTGGAAGCCCGCGGCTTTACTGCTGAAGACTTCGCCTTTTCCCACCCGGGTGGCGCACTGGGCCGACGCCTGCTGTTGAAAGTGGAAAACGTCATGCACGCCGGGCAGGAGCTGCCGCAAGTCCAGCGCGGCACCTTGCTCAAGGACGCGCTGATGGAAATGACCCGCAAGGGTCTGGGCATGACCGTGATCCTGGAAGCCGACGGCAAACTCGCCGGGATCTTCACCGACGGCGATTTGCGCCGCACCCTGGATCGCAGCATCGACATCCACAGCGCGACGATCGACCAGGTCATGACCGCTCACGGCAAGACCGCCCGCGCCGAGATGCTCGCGGCCGAGGCCCTGAAAATCATGGAAGACCATAAAATCAACGCGCTGGTCGTGGTCGATAGCGAAGACCGCCCGGTCGGCGCCTTGAACATGCACGATTTGCTGCGTGCGGGAGTAATGTAATGAGCACGGACCTGCTGCAACGCGGCAAACAGATCAAACTGGCGGTATTCGACGTCGACGGCGTCCTGACTGACGGACGCCTGTACTTCCTTGAAGACGGCAGCGAATTCAAGACATTCAATACTCTCGACGGCCAGGGCATCAAGATGTTGATGGCAGCGGGCGTGCAGACGGCTATCATCAGCGGCCGCAAGACCCCGGTGGTCGAGCGACGGGCGAAGAACCTCGGTATTCCCCACCTTTATCAGGGCCGTGAAGATAAACTGGTGGTGCTTGACGAGCTTCTCGCACAGCTCAATCTAAGCTATGAACAAGTCGCCTACCTCGGCGACGACCTGCCAGACCTGCCGGTGATCCGCCGCGTTGGCCTGGGCATGGCGGTGGCCAATGCCGCCAGCTTCGTGCGTGAACACGCCCACGGCATCACCCAGGCCCGTGGTGGCGAGGGTGCCGCTCGCGAATTCTGCGAATTGATCCTGCGCGCCCAGGGCCGCCTCGATGCGGCCAACGCCGCGTACCTGTGAGCCAACTATGCTGAGCAAGAAATTTCGCAACATCCTGATGTTCGGTTGCATCGCAGCGATATTTGCTGCGGTCGGCTACTGGAACATCAGCCCGGAGCGCTTCCTCGACAAGCCTGTGGCAAAGGTCGATGAAAGCGAAATCGACTACTACGCGATCAACGCGCACAGCGTCCAGTTCCTGCCGGATGGCAAACTGCAATACGAAATGACGTCCGACAAGGTTGAACACCTGAAGGCGACCGAAGTGACGCTGCTGACCAACCCGGACCTGAACCTGTTCCGCGGCACCCAGTTCCCTTGGCACGTCCAGAGCGAACACGGCGAGGTCAACCCGGACGGCACCCAGGTCGAACTGATCGACTCGGTGCGCATCACGCGTTTCGACGAGAAAAACCGCAAGACCCTGATTACTACCACCCGTATGACCGTGTTCCCGCAACAGCAATATGCGCAGACCGAGCAACCCGTTAGAATCGACGGCGCTGGCGGTGTATCGACTGGCAAGGGAATGAAAGCGTATTTGAAAGAAAGCAGGATACACCTGCTATCGAACGTAAGAGGACAGTATGAGGCTCGTTAAAACTCTCCCTATTTTGCTCGGTCTGAGCGCAGCACTGGGAAGCGTGAGCGCCTGGGCTCTGCCGAACGATCAACAGCAGCCGATCCGCATCCAGGCCGACGACGCCCAACTGGACGACAAGAACGGTATTGCCACCTATAAAGGTGACGTGATCATCACCCAAGGTTCGATGATCGTTAAAGGCAATACTGTGACCATGACCCGCACCCCTGCGGGCGACATCGACGTGGTGACTTCGGTGGGCAACCTTGCCTATTTCGAACAACTGCAAACGGCGGGCGACACCAAGCCGGTTCAGGGCTGGGGCGTCACCATCCAGTACCACGCCTCGCAAGACCGCGTCGTGCTGATCGATCGCGCCAAAGTTGTCGATAAGGACGGTAACGTCACCCAAGGCGAGAAAATCGTCTACGACACCAACAAAAAGCTTGCCAGCGCAGGCCGTGCCACGGGCACCAAC
This sequence comes from Pseudomonas sp. IT-P44, assembly GCF_949768225.1. Lineage (NCBI taxonomy): Bacteria > Pseudomonadati > Pseudomonadota > Gammaproteobacteria > Pseudomonadales > Pseudomonadaceae > Pseudomonas > Pseudomonas sp. IT-P44. The sequence continues at coordinate 89,623 of NZ_CATKQM010000090.1, forward strand.
GTGACCGAGTCGCGTCCGCGTATCGACATGGTTATCCAGCCGAAAAAGAAAACCGACGAGCAAAAGGCCCCGTAATGGCAACTCTGAAAGCTCAGCATTTGGCCAAGAGCTACAAGAGCCGTCAGGTCGTGCGCGACGTCAGCCTGTCCATCGACAGCGGTCAGATCGTCGGCCTGCTTGGCCCTAACGGCGCCGGTAAAACCACCTGCTTCTACATGATTGTCGGCCTGGTTCAGGCCGATCAGGGTCGCGTACTGATCGATGATCTGGACGTCAGCCACCAGCCGATGCACGGTCGTGCAAAGGCAGGTATCGGCTATCTTCCGCAAGAAGCGTCGATCTTCCGCAAACTCTCGGTCGCCGACAACATCATGGCGATCCTCGAGACCCGCAAGGAACTCGACAAGGCCGATCGCCGCAAGGAACTGGAAAGCCTGCTGCAGGAATTCCACATCAGCCACATCCGCGACAGCCTCGGCATGAGCCTGTCCGGTGGCGAGCGCCGCCGCGTGGAAATCGCCCGGGCACTGGCCACCAACCCGAAATTCATCCTCCTCGACGAACCGTTCGCCGGCGTGGACCCGATTTCGGTGGGCGACATCAAACAGATCATCTACCACCTCAAGGCCAAGGGCATTGGCGTGCTGATCACCGACCACAACGTCCGTGAGACGCTGGATATCTGCGAAACCGCCTACATCGTCAACGATGGCCAACTGATCGCCGAAGGTGATTCGGCCACCATCCTGGCCAACGACCTCGTGAAAGAAGTCTATCTGGGCCATGAGTTCCGCCTGTAAGCACTAAGGTGTCTGGCTGGCTGCCCGAGCGCTTGTCTCGATAAAAAATCAATACTTTTTTATTGTTACAGCGCTCTAGGCAAACGCTACGGTTTCGGGCATATAATTTGCTTATGTTTGGCGCTTCGGCGCCCTGTAGTGGATGGCGCATGTGCGCCGGCGAATAAGGTGTTTAGCCCCTGCCATGAAACCATCGCTAGTCTTGAGAATGGGCCAGCAGCTGACGATGACACCGCAGCTGCAACAGGCCATCCGCCTGCTCCAATTGTCGACCCTGGACCTGCAACAGGAAATCCAGGAGGCCCTGGAGTCCAATCCGATGCTCGAACGCCAGGAAGAAGGCGACGACTTCGATAACGCCGACCCCTTGGCCGACAAAGCCGAACAGCAACCCAACGCCGACGTTTCAGAACCCTCCTATCAGGAAACCGCCCCGACGGTGGACAACCTCGAGGAAGGTGACTGGAACGAGCGCATTCCCAACGAACTGCCCGTAGACACCGCCTGGGAAGACGTCTACCAGACCAGCGCCAGCAGCCTGCCGAGCAACGATGACGACGAGTGGGATTTCACCACCCGTACATCAGCCGGTGAGAGCCTGCAAAGCCACCTGTTGTGGCAACTGAACCTGGCGCCGATGTCCGACACCGATCGCCTGATCGCCGTGACCCTGATCGACTGCATCAACAATCAGGGTTACCTGGACGAAACCCTCGAGGAAATCCTCGAAGCCTTCGATCCGGAACTCGACATCGAACTGGACGAGATCGAAGCCGTCCTGCATCGCATCCAGCAATTCGAACCCGCCGGCATCGGCGCCCGCAACCTGGGTGAATGCCTGCTGCTGCAATTGCGCCAACTCCCTGCCAAGACACCTTGGCTGGCCGAGGCCAAGCGCCTGGTCACCGATTACATCGACCTGCTCGGCAGCCGCGACTACAGCCAGCTGATGCGCCGCATGAAGCTCAAGGAAGATGAACTGCGCCAGGTGATCGAACTGGTTCAGAGCCTCAACCCGCGCCCTGGCTCGCAGATCGAATCCAGCGAAGCCGAGTACGTCGTCCCCGACGTGATCGTGCGCAAGGACAACGAGCGCTGGCTGGTCGAGCTGAACCAGGAATCGGTGCCACGGCTGCGGGTCAACGCCCAATACGCCGGTTTTGTGCGCCGCGCCGACACCAGTGCCGACAACACCTTCATGCGCAATCAGTTGCAAGAGGCCCGCTGGTTCATCAAGAGCCTGCAAAGCCGCAACGAAACCCTGATGAAAGTTGCCACCCAGATCGTCGAGCATCAGCGTGGTTTTCTGGAATACGGCGACGAAGCGATGAAACCGCTGGTGCTGCATGACATCGCCGAAGCGGTGGGCATGCACGAGTCGACGATTTCCCGCGTAACCACACAAAAATTCATGCATACCCCCCGGGGCATATATGAGCTGAAATACTTTTTCTCCAGCCACGTCAGCACCTCCGAAGGCGGTGAATGCTCGTCCACGGCGATCCGCGCGATCATCAAAAAACTGGTTGCCGCGGAAAATCAGAAAAAGCCGTTGAGTGACAGCAAGATCGCTGGTTTACTGGAGGCACAAGGCATTCAGGTGGCTCGCCGCACCGTCGCCAAGTACCGCGAATCCCTCGGGATCGCGCCTTCGAGCGAACGCAAGCGGTTGATGTAGAGCCACGCCACAGCGTTCCAGTGGTAGATCATCTGGTCTACCGCTTTATGCACTGGCAACGAAGGAGAAGCTGTATGCAAGTCAACATCAGTGGACACCAACTGGAAGTGACCGAACCTCTTCGCACCTACATCGGCGAAAAACTCGAACGGTTAGAGAGGCATTTCGACAAGATCACCAACGTGCAGGTCACGATGACGGTCGAAAAGCTGAAGCAGAAAATCGAAGCCACGCTGCATATTCCCGGCAATGAAGTGGTCGCCAACGCGGAACATACCGATATGTACGCGGCGATCGACGCATTGACCGACAAGCTGGATAAACAACTCAAAAAGCATAAGGAAAAGACCCAGAGCCTCCTCCAGGGCGCGACCGGTCGTTAACACTCCCAACCCATGATCCGACTTGAAAGCATCCTGACCCCCGGCCGTTCCCTCGTGAACGTGCCGGGCGGCAGCAAAAAGAAAGCCCTCGAGCAAATTGCCAACCTGATCGCCCGGGAAGTGCCGGATCTGGAGATGCAAGATGTCTTCGAGGCGTTGATTGCCCGTGAAAAACTCGGCTCGACCGGTTTTGGCAACGGCATCGCTATCCCTCACTGCCGGCTGAAAGGTTGCACCTCGCCTATCAGCGCCTTGATGCACCTGGACGCCCCCATCGATTTCGACGCCATCGACGGTGCTCCGGTTGACCTGCTGTTCGTCTTGCTGGTCCCCGAAGCCGCTACCGATGCGCACCTTGAATTGCTCCGCCAGATCGCCAGCATGCTCGATCGCAAGGAAGTCCGCGATCGCCTGCGTAGCGCCCCGAGCAATGAAGCCTTGTATCAGGTTGTCCTGGACGAGCAAAACGGGCACTAATCATGCGCTTGATCATCGTCAGTGGCCGTTCCGGCTCAGGTAAAAGTACCGCGCTCGATGTTCTCGAGGACAACGGCTATTACTGCATCGACAACCTGCCCGCCGGGTTGTTGCCGGAACTGGCCGAACGCGCGCTGGTCCACACCGAACTGCCACAGCCGCTGGTTGCCGTCTCTATTGATGCGCGCAACCTGCCGAGCCACCTGAGCCGGTTTCCGGAACTGCTCGAAGAAGTTCGCAGCCGGCATATCCAGTGCGACGTCCTGTACCTGGACGCCGACGAAGAAACCTTGCTGAAGCGTTTTTCGGAAACTCGCCGTCGTCACCCGCTGAGCAGCGCCAACCGCTCGCTGGCCGAGGCGATCAACGACGAAACCAGCCTGCTCGGGCCGATTGCCGACCTCGCCGATCTCAAGGTCATCACCACCAACCTGAACCTGTATCAGTTGCGCGATACCATCAAGTTGCGCCTGCTGAACCAGCCGGAACCCGGTACTGCGTTTTTGGTGGAGTCGTTCGGATTCAAGCGCGGCATGCCGGTGGACGCCGATCTGGTGTTCGACGTGCGCTGCCTGCCGAACCCCTATTGGAAGCCCGAGCTACGCGATCAGTCCGGGCTTGATGAACCGGTTGCCACGTACCTGGCCGCCCAGCCGGACGTCGAAGAGATGTTCCAGGACATTTCCACGTACCTGCTCAAATGGCTGCCGCGCTTTGCCGCCAGCAACCGCGCTTATGTCACCATTGCCATCGGCTGCACCGGCGGGCATCACCGCTCCGTCTATCTGACCGAACGTCTGGGTCAGGCCCTGCAAAAAACCCTGAAGAACGTCCAGGTCCGCCACCGCGACCTCAGCTAAAGGATTCACATCGCGATGCCTGCTCTGGAAATCGAAATCATCAACAAGCTGGGTCTGCATGCCCGTGCTTCCGCCAAATTCGTTGGTGTCGCCGGCGAGTTCAAAGACTGCACGATCAGAGTCGGACGAACGCCGGAATCAACGGTCGACGGCAAAAGCATCATGGCAATGATGATGCTCGCTGCGGGCAAAGGCACCAAAATCTACATCAGCACCGAAGGCGAAGACGAGCAAAGAGCGCTGGATGCGCTGACAGACTTGATCAACCGCTACTTCGACGAAGGCGAATAACGCTCGCCTAGGCGAGCGCTGTATCCATCACCATCATCAAACAAAACCCGATCAGCAGCCCAAGGCTGGCCAGCTTGTCGTGACCATGGCGTCGCGACTCGGGAATGACTTCGTGCGTGACGACCAGCAACATGGCCCCGGCCGCGAGCGCCAGGCCCAACGGCAACAGCAATTCGGCCAGGCTCACCAGCCAGGCGCACAACAGTGCGAAGACCGGCTCGACCAAGCCTGATGCCGCCCCGATCAGGAACGCCTTGACCCGCGACATCCCTGCCCCGGCCAACACCAACGCAATGACCAATCCTTCCGGCACATCCTGCAAGGCGATGCCCATGGCCAGGCTGTCGGCGTCGGGCATGCCGCCCCCCGCCGAGACACCGACCGCCATGCCTTCGGGAATGTTGTGGGCAATAATGGCAAACACGAACAACCAGATCCGTGGCGCAATGACCGGCCGCTCCAGCGTGCCGACGAGCATTTCCGGTGAAGCGCCGGAAACCTTTCGATCCACCAGATACAGCCCGAACGCGCCAAGCATGATGCCGAAACTGATCAGACCGCTGGCCACCCAAGGTGTCAGCCCCAGGCTTTCAGCGGCGGCAATACCTGGCACGATCAGCGAAAACGCCGTCGCCGCGAGCATCACCCCGGCACCGAAGCCGAGCAGCGTATCGCTGACCGCCTGGGGCATGCGTCGAATCACCAGCACCGGCACCGCGCCCAAGGCCGTGCCCAAGGCGCAAATGGCCCCGCCCTGCAACGCACGCAGCAGTTTCGGCTCAAGATCCAGCCACGCGAGCCCATGCGCAACCAACAGGCTCATGCCCGCCAGTAGTAACAGCGACCCAAACGCGTAACGAAACATTCGTCCACTTCCGATCGCCAGTGTTTCAGTGCCCATAGCCCGCCCAGGATTGTTTTTATAGAAGACTTAAACCAGTGCAGCCTGATAGCGCGCAGCGACTTCGGGCCAATTGATCACGTTGTAAAAAGCGTTGATGTATTCCGGCCGGCGGTTTTGATACTGCAGGTAATAGGCATGTTCCCAGACATCCAGCCCCAGAATCGGCGTATTGCCGTTCATCAAGGGACTGTCCTGGTTGCCGCTGCTTTCAACGACCAGCGTCTTTTGCGGCGTCACACTCAGCCAGGCCCAGCCACTGCCGAAACGGGTCAGCGCGGCTTTGGTGAAGGCCTCCTTGAAACGGTCGAGGCCGCCCAACTGGTCTTCGATGGCCTTGGCCAGTTCACCGTCCGGTTGACCGCCGCCGTTGGGCACCATCACTTCCCAGAACAGCGAGTGGTTGGCATGACCGCCGCCCTGATTGATCACCGCTGCGCGGAGCTTTTCCGGCAGTTGCTGGACTGCTGCCACCAGTTTTTCCACCGGCCACTCGGCGAACTCGGTGCCTTCGACAGCCGCGTTGAGGTTGTTGATGTAAGTCTGGTGATGCTTGGTGTAGTGGATTTCCATGGTCTGCGCATCGATGTGCGGTTCCAGGGCATCGTAGGCGTACGGCAAGGCAGGCAAGCTAAAAGCCATTTCAGTGGACTCCATGATGTAGAGGCGCAGGGGGCGACGCGGCATCGACATGCAGCAAACGATGAGTGCGTGGGTATTCGCCATGCTCGCTGATGAAATTCAGCAGTTCGACGTAGGTTTTGCTGCTCTGACGCAGTGCGGCTTCACGCAATGCCGGCGCCAGTCGCGGGTCCTGCATGGTCTTCAACAAGCGCTGGTGGATGGCGCACAGGTATTCGGCGCTCTCCTCCGGCTGGTTCAGACGCAAATGCAGGTCCGCGAGGTTGTGATGGGAAATGACGCAGGCCGCCACCGCTTCGTCGGCATCCGCCCAGCGCTCGAACAACACCTGGGCCAGGGCCAATGCCTGCAAGTAAGCCTCGCGGGCATCGACGTATTCGCCCAGCATGAAACAACGGTTTGCCCTTTCGATCGTGCGTTTCCAGTGCTCCATGGAGAGCCTCCAAAGCGGTTGCGGTGATTACACGCCGCCTGCGGTGAGCTTTTCCGGATTGAGCAACTCTTCCAGTTGGCTGCGCGACAGTTCGGTGTGCTCCAGAGCGACATCGATCACCGGCCGGCCTTGCTGATAAGCCTTCTTGGCGATCTCCGCAGCTTTTTGGTAACCAATGATCGGGTTGAGTGCCGTGACCAGAATCGGGTTGCGCGACAGCGCTTCCTTGAGCCTGGCTTCGTTGACCTTGAAACTGGCGATAGCCTTTTCACCCAAGAGGTGGCTGGAGTTGGCCAGCAATTCGATGCTGCTCAGCAGGTTCTGGGCGATGATCGGCAGCATCACGTTCAGCTCGAAATTGCCCGACTGCCCGGCGATGGTGATTACCGTGTCATTGCCGATCACCTGAGCGGCGACCATCGCGGTGGCTTCCGGGATCACCGGGTTGACCTTGCCGGGCATGATCGACGAGCCCGGCTGCAAGGCTTCGAGTTCAATTTCACCAAGGCCGGCCAGCGGGCCGGAGTTCATCCAGCGCAGGTCGTTGGCGATTTTCATCAGCGAGACAGCGGTGGTTTTCAGCTGCCCGGAGACCGCAACGGCGGTGTCCTGAGAGCCGATCAGTGCAAACAGATCGGTGCCCGGCGTGAATTGCACCTGAGTCAACTTGCTCAACTGCTGGCTGAAAAGCCCGGCAAATTCAGGGTGCGCATTGATACCGGTGCCCACCGCCGTGCCACCCTGAGCCAGAGATTGCAGGCTCGGCAGCAGATCCTGCAGATGGCCGATGTTGGCTTTGAGCTGTTGCGCCCAACCGTTGAGCACCTGGCTCATGCGCACCGGCATCGCATCCATCAAGTGAGTGCGACCGGTTTTGACGTGGTGGTGAACCTCTTCAGCCTTTTGCTCGATCACCTGCACCAAGCGCACCAATGCCGGCAGCAATTGCTCATGCAATGCCAGCGCAGCGCTGACGTGGATGGTGGTCGGGATGATGTCGTTGCTGCTCTGCCCGCAATTGACGTGATCGTTGGGGTTCACCGGCTCGCCAAGCAGTCGGCTCGCCAGCGTGGCAATCACTTCGTTGGCGTTCATGTTGGAACTGGTGCCGGAACCGGTCTGGAAGATATCCACCGGGAAGTGCTGCATGAAGTCGTCCTTGAGCAAACCCAACGCCGCTTCGACGATGGCATTGCCCTGGGATTCGCTGATCTGCTTGAGTTCGACGTTGGCGCGGGCGGCGGCGGCCTTGGCCAGGATCAGCGCGCGAATGAACTGCACGGGCATCGGCTTGCCGCTGATCGGGAAGTTGTTCACCGCACGCTGGGTCTGTGCGCCGTAGAGGGCATCCACCGGGACCTGAAGCTCGCCCATGCTGTCGCGCTCAATACGTGTCTTGGTCATCAGAAAATCCTTGCACCAGTTCTATGAGAGGAATCGAAGGCTGCAACTCGCAGGTCGCCAGTTGCCAGGTGTAGCTTTGCCAGCGCTTGAGGCGGCACTTGCACAGAGAGAGGCGTTCGAGTTCGCGTAGCGGGCGCCATGCCTGGTCCAGGCAATAGGTTCGCCAGTGCCAGGGCAGCGCGACGTCGGCAGCGGTGTCGAGCAATAAACGGAAAGAGGTTTCAGCGATGGTCCAGGGTGAAGTCGCCGTGCAACACGCCAGATACCGGCCTTCGGCCAGGTAGTGGTCGATCAGGCGCGGCTCGTCAGGGTCCATCCCGCAACGGATCTGGCGACTCATCCAGCGCCAGCTTTCGAGGTAAGGCTGCTCGTGCAAGGCAGAACTCATGATCCGGGGCTCATTCGGTAATGAGATTTATTATTAGATGATAATGAGAACCAACACAAGCCCGAGCATGGTCCCTTGTAGGAGCCGGCTTGCTGGCGATTGCGATCTGGCATTCAACATCGATGTCGACTGATTGACCGCAATCGCCAGCAAGCCGGCTCCTACAGGTGTGTTATGCGGGCACAAAAAAAGGCGCGCCACCCGATGGGTGGCGCACCTTTTGTGTAACGGTCGCGAGTTAGCTGCCTGCGACTGTCATCCGCTCGATCAGCACCGAACCTGTGCGAATGTTGCTGCGCAATTCCAGGTCGTTACCCACCGCAACGATCTGCTTGAACATGTCGCGCATGTTGCCGGCGATGGTCACTTCCTGGACGGCGAACTGGATTTCGCCATTCTCGACCCAGTAACCCGCCGCGCCACGGGAGTAATCGCCCGTGACCATGTTCAGGCCCTGGCCCATCAGCTCGGTGACCAGCAAGCCACGGCCCATGCGGCGCAGCAACGCCGCCTGATCTTCATCGCCATGGGTGACGAACAGGTTGTGCACGCCGCCGGCGTTGGCCGTGCTCGGCATGCCGAGTTTGCGACCGGAATAGGTGCCGAGGATGTAGGACACCAACTCGCCTTTTTCGACGAACGGTTTGGCGTAGGTCGCCAGGCCATCGCCGTCAAACGCCGAACTGCCCATCGCGCGCATCAAATGCGGACGCTCATCGATGGTCAGCCATTCCGGGAACAACTTCTGACCCAGCGTGCCTTCAAGGAACGACGATTTGCGATACAGACTGCCGCCGGAAATCGCCGAAAGGAAACTGCCGAACAAGCCACCGGCCAGCTCAGCGGAAAACAATACCGGTACTTCACAGGTCGGCACCGGACGCGCGCCCAGTCGGCTCGCCGCCCGCTGCGCGGCACGCTGGCCGATGCTCGCCGGGTCGGCCAGCAAGTTGCCCTGGCGATTGACGTCGTACCAGTAATCACGCTGCATCTGGCCGTCGGCTTCGGCGATCATGACGCAGCTCAAGCTATGACGAGTCGATGCATAGCCGCCGATAAAACCGTGGCTGTTGCCGTAAACGCGGCAGCCCTGATGCGTGCTGAGGGTGGTGCCGTCGGCGTTCTTGATCCGGCTGTCGGTGGCAAATGCCGCAGCTTCACAGCTCAGGGCCATCTCGATGGCTTGTTCCGGTGTGATGTCCCACTGATGGAACAGGTCGAAATCCTGCAGATCCTTGGCCATCAGCGCGGCATCCGCCAGGCCGGCAGCTTCGTCTTCGGAGGTGTGTTTAGCGATGGCCAACGCCGCAGCGACGGTTTCACGAATCGCTTCAGGACCGCTGGCCGACGTGCTGGCCGAGCCCTTGCGCTGCCCGACGTACAAGGTGATGCCAAAGCCCTGATCGCGGTTGAATTCGACGGTTTCGACCTCGCGCTGACGCACCGATGTGGACAGGCCCTGCTCCAGGGACACCGCCACTTCACAGGCACTGGCGCCCTGACGCTTGGCTTCAGCGATGATCTGCTCGACTTGTTCTTGCAGTGCCGGCAACGCTTGTGGGCCGACGCTTTCAACTGCACTCATGCTGTTCTCCACTCAAATTCTGCTTTCGGTAAAGGCCTTCGAGCGACCGGGCCGGACAAGCGGCCCCCGACTGGTTATCATGGCGGCGTTTCTTTGCGGACGGCCACCATGGTTGATTCTTACGACGACTCCCTCGATACGGGAGAAAAAAGCAAATCCCAGGTTAAACGCGAGCTGCATGCTCTGGTTGACCTCGGCGAACGCCTTACAACGCTCAAGCCTGACTTGCTGGCAAAACTCCCGTTGACCGACGCTCTGCGCCGGGCTCTGGGCGATGCGCCCAAGCACACCGCGAATATCGCGCGTAAACGGCACCTTATGTTCATCGGCAAACTGATGCGCGATCAGGACACTGACGCCATTCTGACTTTGCTCGATCAACTCGATGCCTCCACCCGGCAGTACAACGAACGTTTCCATGGCCTGGAACGCTGGCGCGATCGCTTGATCGCGGGCGACGATGCAGTCCTGGAGAAGTTCGTGTTCGACTACCCGGAGGCTGATCGTCAGCAGTTGCGCTCCCTGATCCGTCAGGCCCAGCACGAACTGGCGACCAACAAGCCACCGGCATCGAGCCGTAAAATCTTCAAGTACATCCGTGAGCTGGACGAGACTCAACGCGGTCTGCGCTGAATCTCTTCTTGGGTGAGTCGCCACGCGGCTCACCCGAAGCTCCATCCCTTACGATCCTGTACCACCCACAGTGATCGCATCGATTTTCAGCGTTGGCTGGCCGACACCCACCGGCACCGACTGCCCATCCTTGCCGCACGTGCCCACGCCGCTGTCCAGCGCCAGGTCATTACCGACCATCGACACCTTGCTCATCGCTTCAGGCCCGTTGCCGATCAACGTTGCGCCTTTGACCGGCGCCGTAATCTTGCCGTCTTCGATCAGGTACGCCTCGCTGGTGGAGAACACGAACTTGCCGCTGGTGATGTCCACCTGACCGCCACCCAGGTTGGCGCAGTAGATGCCGCGCTTCACTGACGCGATGATTTCCGCCGGATCGCTTTCGCCCGCCAGCATGTAGGTATTGGTCATGCGTGGCATTGGCAGGTGCGCGTAGGACTCACGGCGACCGTTGCCGGTGCGGGCGACGCCCATCAGGCGCGCGTTGAGCTTGTCCTGCATGTAGCCTTTGAGTACGCCGTTTTCGATCAGCGTGGTGCATTCGGTCGGGGTGCCTTCATCGTCGACGCTCAACGAACCGCGACGACCGGCCAGCGTGCCGTCATCGACGATGGTGCAGAGCTTGGACGCAACCATCTCGCCCATACGACCACTGTAAGCGGAGCTGCCCTTGCGGTTGAAATCGCCTTCCAGACCGTGACCGACCGCTTCGTGCAGCAACACGCCGGACCAGCCCGAACCCAACACCACCGGCAACGTACCGGCCGGCGCCGGAATGGCTTCAAGATTGACCAGCGCCTGACGCAACGCTTCACGGGCGTAGCCCATGGCGCGGTCGTCGCTGAGGAAATAACGGTAATCGGTACGCCCGCCGCCGCCATGGCCGCCGCGCTCGCGACGACCGTTCTGCTCGACGATGACGCTGACGTTGAAGCGCACCAGCGGCCGCACATCCGCCGCCAGGCTGCCGTCGGTGGAGGCCACCAGAATGCGCTCCCAGACGCCGGCCATGCTCACGGTCACTTGCTGGATACGCGGGTCGAGAGCGCGGGTGGCGACGTCGATGCGTTTGAGCAGTTCGACTTTCTCGGCGCGGGTCATCACTTCCAGCGGATTGTCGGGCCCGTACAACTGGGCGACGTCCTGAGTGGTGAAGGCCTGCACCGTGCCGTTCTGCCCGGCCCGGGAGATCGAGCGCGCAGCACGGGCCGCAGCGCCAAGGGCTTCGAGGGTAATGGCATTGCTGTAGGCAAAGCCGGTTTTCTCACCCGATTGCGCGCGCACGCCAACGCCCTGGTCAAGGTTGAAACTGCCTTCCTTGACGATGCCGTCTTCCAGGGCCCAGGACTCGGAAATCTGCCCCTGGAAATACAGGTCGGCGGCATCGATGCCCGGGCCGGCCAGATCGCCGAGCACACCTTGCAGGCTTTCGATGGTAACGCCGCCGGGCGCCAGGAGGTGTTCACTGACTGAGGACAACAACTCGCTCATATGCTTTACGCCTTAAATTCATCGTTCTGAGGCAGGTCGCCGGGCGCCCTGCGAGAAAAAGCGCCGGTGACTGGACACCGGCATCCGCGCCCGGATGGACGCCTGTTCGCTGCTATCGCGTTCGGCCAGCAGCACGGCCTCGCCTTGATCCTGTTGCGCCAGCACTCGACCCCACGGGTCGACAATTGCGGCATGCCCCCAGGTTTCTCGCGGCCCCGGATGCGTTCCACCCTGGGCAGCCGCGAGCACATAACACTGGGTCTCAATGGCCCGCGCGCGAATCAGTACATCCCAATGCGCCGCACCGGTCACCGCAGTAAAGGCCGACGGCGCGGTAATCAACTCCGCCCCGGCAGCGCGTAATTCGCTGTACAGCTCCGGGAAGCGCAGGTCGTAACAGACCGTCAGGCCCACTCGACCGACGGGCGTGTCCGCGACCACCACGCCACTGCCATAAGCATAGTCATCGGACTCACGATAACGCCCACGGTTGTCCGCCACGTCCACGTCGAACAAATGCAGCTTGTCGTAGCGTGCCACCGTTTCGCCCTGATCATTGACCAGCAGCGAGCAGGCATGCACTTTCGCCGTCGGCTGATCCGCCGGCGGCAACGGCAATGTGCCGGCCACAATCCATAACTTGAGGTCGCGGGCGGTCTGTTTCAACCAGGGCAGGATCGGACCTTCGCCCAACGCCTCGGCGCGGCCGATGTCAGCGATGTCGCGTCGGCCCATGGCGGCGAAGTTTTCCGGCAGCACGGCAAGCTTTGCGCCCCCGACGGCCGCTTGTTCGAGCAGCCGACGGGCCTGGGCCAGATTGGCCAGCACGTCGCTCTGGCTGACCATTTGAATCACCGCTACAGACATGGCCTTCCCTTTACCTGGAAATCAATAGATACCCCGTAGGAGCGAGCGATGCGGCGATCCGACTTGCCCGCGAAAGCGTCGTTCCTGACACACCTCGGTGGGTCGGTTCGCGGGCAAGTCGGGTCGCCGCATCGCTCGCTCCTACAGAGATTAGCGTCGGAGCATTAGAGCCTAGGGCCATGCTACTCCATAGGCTTGGGGAGTGGCTTTTCAAAAAGGTTTGTCGAAGGTGATTTTCGGCTCTTTCCACGGGCCTTTGACGGTGTATTTCACGCTGGCGAAACGTGCCACGCGGTCACCGATCAGCTTGTCTATCAGGAACAGCGCTCCACCGATGGCCGGTGCACCGACAATCAGCGCGGCAATCGGCAAGTTGTTGGTAACCGGCAAGGTCACCAGCAGTTTCGCATCGATCTGATCACCCACCAGGTCCAGCGTGCCATTGAGCTCGACATTGCTCGACGGACCGGTCAGCAGAATCGGCTCACGGGTCACGTAAACGCCGTTGGTCCCGACCAGCAGGCCTTTGACCCGGTCGTAACTCAAGCCTTTGCCAAACAGATCGGAGAAGTCCAGCCGCAAGCGCCGGCCGATGGAGTTGAAGTTGAGCAGGCCAAACACCCGCAACGCCTGAGCGCCACCCTCGACCTCCACGAACTGGCCTTTATTCAACGACGCATCAAGCGTCCCGGAGAAACGCTTGGTGGCCAGCCAGGCCGGTGAACCGGGCCAGCGACCGTCGACATCCATATGAAACTCTTCGCTGGTGACACTGGGCGCAAAGCCCCAGCCTTTCAGCACATCCGCCAGATTCTTGCCGCTGACCCGGCCCTTGTACCAACTGGTGGAAGCACCAGGCACGCCTTCCCAACCGCCGCTGCCCTGCAACAGAAGGCCCTTGAGGCCCAGATCCAACGTATTGAGCGCGATGCCTTTGGCGGTCGGACGCACTTTCAGCGACCAGCCCCCTACCAGATCCTGCCCCTGGAACAGTTGATTGATGGTGATATCCAGCGCCGGGATCTTCGTCGGATCCACGGAGGCCAATGGATCCGGCGAATTTTCATCGGCCAAAACCGTTGGGTCCGGTGCCGGCAAACGCACGTATTGCAGATTGATCGCAATCGGTGCGCCTTTCGCATCGGGGATACCGGCGGTGCCCTTGACCTGTTGGCTGTCGAGTTGCAGGGCCCATGCACTCGGCTTTCGGTTCAACTGCACCGAGGCCTGATCAAGCGTGGTACCGATGCCACTGAGCTTGCCAACCTTGAAATCCGCGCCGCTGAGCAACTGCTTGGCGCTGCCGCCCGGATCCTGGCCGGCATACTTGTCCACCAGATCCTTCCACGGGCCGACATCCAGCTCCGACAGCACGCCGCGCACCCGCAGGCCTTTGCCGCCTGGCAATACGGCATCGCCACCACCGAGGAACAGTTCACCGCGACCGTCGGCAAAACTGCCGGCCGGCGCTGCAAACGTGAAGCTGGCCAATTCGCCGTACTTGACCCAGTAACGCCGTTCCGGCCCTTGCAGGGTCATGCGGAACGTCGTGTCGCGCCCCACATCGGCCGCCATGCCGAACGGCGCCGGCAAATCGACGGCCACGCCTTTGAGGCTGGAATTGACCATCAACTGGCTGTCTGCGCCATCCAGGTTCAGTTGCAACTGATACAGGATCAAACCAGAGACCGGCAACGGCTGCGTGACACTCAGCCAGTCAGTCAGCTTTTTGACCTCGACCTGGCCGGAAGCAGTGACGCGCGTCTTGATGTCGCCTGGACTGCCATCGGCGAAAATCTGTGCGGTGACGGGTTTGTCAAAGGCACGAGCGGTGATGTTCTGCCCACTCAAGCCTTTGGTGCTGTCAAAGCGGAAATCGCCCTTCAACTGAGTCAGTTCAAGGACTGGCTCGGCCAGTTTCAAGCGCGCCTTGGCTGTCTTGAAGTCGACGAGGATATTCGGCTGTTCGCCTTTGGCCAGCGGAATATCCAGTTTCAGCTTGCCCTTCAGCTCGCCCTCGCCTTCCCATCCGGCGAAGGTGGCGGCGGTGCCGATCGGCGCTTCCTGGAGAATTTTCAGGCCATCGCCCAACCCGCCAGCGAAAGCGCCATCGAGCAACAGGTGAGGGTTTTGCCCGGCGGGCGCATGGGGAATGTTGACGTAAATATCGCTGACTTGTGTGTCGAGCAACTGACCTTTGCTGGCCAGAATCCGCACGCCACTGTCTTCGATGAACACGTCGCCAGTGACCTTGCTGACATGCGGCCAACCCGGCTGGAACGCCAGCTCGGCATCGTGCACTTTGAAGAACAGGCTGATGCTGCGCGCGGTGTCGGCGGCGCCATGGTTCAGCGAGCCTTGATACTGGAAGAAGCCCTGGTCCACCGCGCCCTTGAGAATCGCCGTACGCAACCATTCGTCCAGCGCCGGGCTGAGCACTTCGGGCAGGTACTTGGCGGTGTACTTGCCATCGCCCTCCACCAGGCCGACCCGCAGGTCCATGTAGTCTTCCTGGGTGTGATCGAAATGCAGGCGGATCAGGAAGTCGCCGGCAATCTTGCCCTCTTCGCCCAGCACCTTCAGGTACGGCGCGATCAGGGTGAAACCTTCTTTGTCGAGCTTCCAGGTCAAACGGGCGTTGGCCTGAATGTATTGCCATGGCTTGGCGAAAATCGGGTCCAGGTGCAGGGAAAAATCCTTGCTGTCCATGCGCAGTTCGCCGTGACCCAGATCACCGCTGATGCTGCCGCTGACATTCCGTGCTGCCGGGGCACCGTGATAGGCATCAAAGCCGACCCGGTCGAGGTTGGCGGCAAAACTGACCTTGCTGTCGTCGGTGGCGTTGGGCCGGATGTCGACCAGCACGTTACGCAAACCACCCGTCACCTTGAGCCGCTCGACGGCGGTGGCGAGGCCTTCGGGCAATGGCCCCAAGGCATTCAGCAGCGGAGTCAGCGGGGTGAGGTCGAGGCGGTCGGCTTGCAGATGCCAGAGCTCTTCGGTCGTGTCGGTGGCCAGGCTCTGTTTGAGTTGCAGGTGCGACTCCCAGCGGGTCTCACCGAAGTTCATGGACAGCGAGTCCACCGTCACCAGAAAGCCTTCGGCACTGCGCTGGAAATAACTGTTGAGCGCCAGGTTGTTGATCTGGATCGGCTTGCGCTCGGCGTAGGCGCCCTTGAGTTGCGGCGCGTTCAAGCGGATCGCGGCGCTTTGCAGAGCGCCCTTATCCCAGTTGACCCAGAGTTCGCCACCGGCCTTGATCTCGGAAAAATTCCATTGCTGGGTCACACGCTCGGGCAGCCATTTCGACCAGTCGCTTTGCGGCAGGCTCAGGTACGCATCCGCTGCACCGTCCTGCCACTGACTGGCGCTAATGCGGGTGCGCACGCTCATGGCGACCGGCTGGCCGTCGGGCAGGGTCAGCCGTGCGTCGAGTCGCTGCCGGGAGACGCCGGTTTTCAGATTCAGGCCAACGTAGGTCAAGGTCAGCGGCGGGTGATCCAGTGGCTGCAAGGTCACTTGGCTGTCGAGCACCGACAACTGCTGGACCATCTGCATGCGATTGAGCAGTTGTTCCGGATCCAGCGGCTGATCCTGCTGCACCGGCAAGCCTTCCAGCGCCCAATGACCGTCCTCGCCTTCCTTGAGGCTGATCTTCAGACCGTTGAGTTCCAGATGAGCGATGCGCAGTTCACGGGCCGCCAGGCTGGCCCAGAGGTCCGGCACCGCGCGCACCTGATCCAGACGCAGGGCATTGGCGCCCTCGCCGACCATCACGTCGTGAGCCAGCAGAATCGGCGCGAAGCCACTCCAGTTGCCTTCCAGCTCACCGATATGCAGCGGCATGCCCAGGGCTGCGCTGGCTTTGGTTTCGACTTCGGCCCGATATTCGGCCACCAGCGGCGCCAGCTCGCGACCGAGGCTGACGTAAAGCGCCATCATCACCAAAGCCAACGCGCACAGGCCCAGACCCCAGCGGGTCAGTGCGGCCAAAATGCGTGTCAGACGGTCCATGTCAGTTGGCTCCCATGGCAAAATTACTGCAAAAAGCTGAGGCCAGCTGTTCTAGTCGGGTTGAAACACAGCGATTCAGAGCAGCACCACGTCGTATTGTTCCTGGGAATACATGGTTTCCACCTGGAACCGAATGGTGCGTCCGATAAATCCTTCCAGCTCGGCGACGTTGCCCGACTCTTCATCGAGCAAGCGGTCGACGACTTTCTGATTCGCCAATACACGATAGCCTTCCGCTTGATAGGCGCGAGCCTCACGGAGGATTTCGCGGAAAATTTCGTAGCAGACCGTTTCCGGTGTCTTGAGCTTGCCGCGCCCCTGGCAACTGTTGCACGGCTCGCACAGTACTTGTTCGAGACTTTCGCGAGTGCGCTTGCGGGTCATCTGCACCAGGCCCAACTCGGTGATGCCGATAATGTTGGTCTTGGCGTGGTCGCGCTCCAGTTGTTTCTCCAGCGTGCGCAGCACCTGACGCTGATGCTCTTCGTCTTCCATGTCGATGAAGTCGATGATGATGATCCCGCCCAGATTGCGCAGGCGCAGTTGGCGAGCGATGGCGGTCGCGGCTTCGAGGTTGGTCTTGAAGATGGTTTCTTCAAGGTTGCGATGACCGACGAACGCCCCGGTATTGACGTCGATGGTGCTCATGGCTTCCGCCGGGTCCACCACCAGGTAACCGCCGGACTTCAGCGGAACCTTGCGTTCGAGGGCTTTCTGGATTTCGTCTTCGACGCCGTACAGGTCGAAGATCGGCCGCTCGCCCGGATAATGCTCCAGGCGATCCGCGATTTCCGGCATCAGTTCGGCCACGAACTGCGTGGTTTTCTGGAAGGTTTCCCGGGAGTCGATGCGGATCTTCTCGATCTTCGGGCTGACCAGGTCGCGCAAGGTGCGTAGTGCCAGGCCGAGGTCTTCGTAGATCACACTCGGCGCGCTGATGGTTTTGATCTGCTCGTTGATCTGATCCCAGAGCCGGCGCAGGTAGCGGATGTCCATGAGGATCTCATCGGCCCCGGCGCCTTCGGCGGCGGTACGCAGGATGAAACCACCGGCTTCCTTGATACCTTCCGTGGCCACGCAATCGGTGACCACTTGCTTGAGGCGCTCGCGCTCGGCTTCGTCTTCGATCTTCAGGGAAATGCCGACATGCGCGGTACGCGGCATGTACACCAGATAACGCGAAGGTATTGATAGTTGTGTGGTCAGGCGTGCGCCTTTGGAACCGATCGGGTCCTTGGTGACTTGCACGACCAGGCTTTGGCCTTCATGGACCAGGGAGCTGATGCTTTCGACCGCAGGGCCTTCGCGCAGGGAAATTTCCGAGGCATGAATGAACGCAGCGCGGTCCAGACCGATGTCGACGAACGCCGCCTGCATGCCCGGCAACACCCGCACGACTTTGCCTTTATAGATGTTGCCGACGATACCGCGTTTTTGCGTGCGTTCGACGTGGACCTCTTGCAGGACACCGTTTTCAACCACCGCCACGCGCGATTCCATCGGCGTGATGTTGATCAGGATCTCTTCACTCATGGCAGGGTCTCGTTCAGGCATGTTCACGATAATGGCCGCATCTTGTCAGTACGACGCTCAGCGCGCGTTAAGGGTTTGCCAACAGGGTATGCCGAAATGGCCAAGCAGCTCAGCGGTTTCGCACAGCGGCAGTCCGACCACCGCCGAGTAGCTGCCATTGAGCCCGGCGACAAACACCGCGCCCAGTCCTTGAATGCCATAGCCACCCGCCTTGTCCCGCGGTTCGCCGCTGGCCCAGTAGGCCGCCGCTTCATCGAGATCGATGGGGCGAAAACGCACCAGGCTGCGCACAACACGAGACTCGCAGCGCTCACCGTCAAGCACGGCAATGGCGGTCAGCACTTCATGTTCTTGTCCTGCCAACATCATAAGCATGGCGCACGCGTCGGCTTCGTCCACCGGTTTGCCGAGAATTTTGCTGTTGAGCACTACGGCGGTATCAGCGCCCAGCACGCAAAAATCGGCGTCGGACACGACCGCGCCACGCCCGGCTTCAGCCTTGCCGCGCGCAAGGCGCTCGACATAGGCCGACGGCGATTCATGGTTCAAAGGGGTTTCATCGATGTCCGCGCTGATGGCGGAAAACGGCACGCCGATCTGCGTGAGCAGTTCACGCCGACGCGGCGAGCCTGAGGCGAGGAATAGCTGTTTCATCAAGACATCTCCCTTGTCATGGTGTGGGCAAATGCCTGACCGAATCAGTTAATTTTGTAACGTCGACGCAGACCGCGCAAACCGAAGCTGATCCACGGCCAGAGCAACGCGCTGACCAGTGCCGGCAAGACCAGCGCCAGCGTTGGCTGACGATTGCCGGTCAGGGCGCTGAGCCACAGCTGAACAAGCTGCG
Organism: Pseudomonas sp. IT-P44; assembly: GCF_949768225.1. NCBI lineage: Bacteria > Pseudomonadati > Pseudomonadota > Gammaproteobacteria > Pseudomonadales > Pseudomonadaceae > Pseudomonas > Pseudomonas sp. IT-P44. The sequence goes on from NZ_CATKQM010000090.1 coordinate 108,850, forward strand.
CGAGGCCGAAGATCACCAGGATCACCAGGCTCTGTTGCCACATCGGGAACATCCGCAGCCGCTGTTGCAGCGACAGCACCAGGAACGTGATGAGCGTCAGGATCAACGCGTTCTGGCCCAGCAGCGTGCCGTAAAGCACATCTTCGGCCAGGCCCAGGCACCACGCGGTGACCATGCCGACTTTCTGCGGCAGGGCCAACGCCCAGAACGCCAGCAGCAAGGCGAGCCATAGCGGGCGAAGGATTTCCATGAATTGCGGCAGCGGCGAAACGCTGAGCAACATGCCGATGGCGAACGTCAGCCAGATCATCCAGCCGTTTCGGGAGGCGGTAGCACCGACCATTATTCTCTTCCCCCAGTGGTAGCCGGTGCAGAGACAGGCGGTTTGGCAGCGGGCTTCACGACAGCGGGTTGTGTCGCCGGTGGTTTGGCGGCGGGTGCAGTCGCGGGCGGCTTGGCGGCGGCAGGGTGTGCGGCAGCGGGTTTGACCGGGGTTGTGGCAGCAGGCTTGGCCGGGGTCGCAGCAGGTGCAGTCGCTGGAACGGCGGCGGCAGCAGCAGGAGCAATCACCGCAGCAGGTTTCGGCACGGTGGCGGGAATGATTGGCCCGCCGCCTTGCGCATCGAGGTTTTCCTGGGCCTGAGCGGCGTCGTTTGCACGCTCTTCCGGTGTACGCGTATCGCTGAACACCAGCAACAGGTAACGGCTACGGTTCAAGGCAGCGGTCGGCACGGCGCGGACAATGGCAAATGGCTGGCCGGAATCGTGAATCACTTCCTTGACCGTCGCCACCGGGTAACCCGCCGGGAATCGCTGGCCGAGACCGGAGCTGACCAGCAAGTCGCCTTCCTTGATGTCCGCCGTGTCGGCCACGTGACGCAGTTCCAGACGTTCCGGGTTGCCGGTGCCGCTGGCAATCGCTCGCAGTCCGTTACGGTTCACTTGCACCGGGATGCTGTGGGTGGTGTCGGTGAGCAACAGCACACGGGAGGTGTACGGCATCAACTCGACCACCTGGCCCATCAGGCCACGGGCATCGAGCACCGGCTGACCGAGGACCACACCGTCGCGCTCACCTTTATTGATGATGATGCGATGGGTGAAGGGATTGGGGTCCATGCCGATCAACTCGGCCACTTCGACCTTCTCGTTGACCAGCGCGGAGGAATTGAGCAACTCGCGCAGCCGAACGTTCTGCTCGGTGAGGGCGGCAAGCTTTTGCATGCGACCCTGCAGCAGCAGGTTTTCGGTCTTGAGTTTTTCGTTTTCGGCGACCAGCTCGGTACGGCTGCCAAACTGGCTGGCCACACCTTGCCATAGCCGCTGCGGCAGGTCGGTGATCCAGTAAGACTGCATCAGCACCAGCGACATCTGGCTACGCACTGGCTTGAGCAGTGTGAAGCGGGCATCGACCACCATCAGCGCGACCGATAGCACGACCAGCACCAACAAGCGCACGCCCAGTGAAGGCCCTTTGGTGAAAAGCGGTTTAATAAGCCGCTCCTCCCAGGCAAATGTTTTCTTTATTCATACGGCAGACCGGCCTGGATACAGACTGACAGAAGGTAAACGCAAACAGGCAGCACTGCAAAGTGCCGCCTGCGCGCTCAACAGCATAGTTGCATCGGGCGATCACTCGCTCGACAGCAGATCCATGGTGTGTTTATCCATCATTTCCAATGCGCGGCCACCGCCGCGAGCAACGCAGGTCAGCGGGTCTTCGGCAACGATCACCGGCAGACCGGTTTCCTGGGCCAGCAACTTGTCGAGGTCACGCAGCAAGGCGCCACCACCGGTCAGTACCAGGCCACGCTCGGCGATGTCGGAAGCCAGCTCCGGAGGCGATTGCTCCAGTGCGCTTTTAACAGCCTGAACGATAGTAGCCAGGGACTCTTGCAGAGCTTCCAGCACTTCATTGGAGTTCAGGGTGAATGCGCGTGGAACGCCTTCGGCCAGGTTACGGCCGCGAACGTCGACTTCGCGAACTTCGCCGCCCGGGTAGGCAGTACCGATTTCCTGTTTGATGCGCTCGGCGGTGGATTCGCCGATCAGGCTGCCGTAGTTGCGACGCACGTAGGTGATGATCGCTTCGTCGAAGCGGTCGCCGCCAACCCGTACGGATTCGGCGTAAACCACACCGTTCAGGGAGATCAGTGCGATTTCAGTGGTACCACCACCGATATCCACCACCATCGAACCGCGTGCTTCTTCAACCGGCAGGCCGGCACCGATCGCAGCCGCCATCGGCTCTTCGATCAGGAACACTTCACGTGCGCCGGCACCAAGGGCCGACTCACGGATGGCACGACGCTCAACCTGAGTGGATTTGCACGGAACGCAGATCAGCACACGAGGGCTAGGCTGCAGGAAGCTGTTTTCGTGAACCTTGTTGATAAAGTATTGCAGCATCTTTTCGCAGACGCTGAAGTCGGCAATGACGCCATCCTTCATCGGACGAATGGCGGCAATGTTGCCCGGCGTACGGCCGAGCATGCGCTTGGCCTCGGTGCCGACAGCAACGACACTTTTCTGGTTACCGTGTGTCCGAATAGCCACAACCGATGGCTCATTCAGGACGATTCCGCGCTCGCGCACGTAAATAAGGGTGTTGGCAGTGCCCAGGTCAATGGAAAGATCGCTGGAAAACATGCCACGCAGTTTCTTGAACATGGGAAAGGGACCCTAGGCAACGCGTGGGTAAAAAAGTGCGGCAAACTCTAACAACGACAGGGATTTTGGGCAAGGCGCCAATATGTTAAATTGGCCGCTTTTCTGTGCACCAACCCCCACAATCGCGGCCTTATGACCGTAGAAATGCGGTAGTGTTCCGACAATCTAACACACGGATAGCATCCGTTCTGTTTTCCTTCCACTGGAGAATCCCATGACGCTTGAACGCTCCGACGTGGAAAAAATCGCTCATTTGGCCTGTCTGGGCCTCAATGATGCCGATCTTCCACACATCACTTCGGCCCTGAACAGCATTCTGGGACTGGTCGACGAAATGCAGGCGGTCAATACCGACGGTATCGAACCGCTCGCCCACCCACTGGAAGCCAGCCAGCGCCTGCGTGCAGACGTCGTGACCGAGACCAATCATCGCGAGGCCTATCAGTCCATCGCACCAGCGGTCGAAAACGGCCTGTACCTGGTTCCGAAAGTCATCGACTAAAGGGAAAGAGCCTGCAATGCATCAATTGACTCTGGCCGAGATCGCCCGCGGACTCGCCGATAAAAAGTTTTCTTCCGAAGAGCTGACCAAAGTCCTGCTGGCGCGCATCGCCCAGCTCGATCCACAGCTCAACAGCTTCATCAGCCTCACCGAAGACCTGGCGCTCCAGCAGGCGAAAGCCGCTGACGCACGCCGTGCCAATGGTGAGAGCGGCGCCCTGCTCGGCGCGCCGATCGCCCATAAAGACCTGTTCTGCACCCAGGGCGTGCGCACCAGCTGCGGCTCGAAGATGCTCGACAACTTCAAGGCACCGTACGACGCCACCGTCGTCGCCAAACTGGCAGCCGCCGGCGCGGTGACCCTGGGCAAGACCAACATGGACGAATTCGCCATGGGTTCGGCCAACGAGTCGAGCTACTACGGCGCGGTGAAAAACCCGTGGAACCTGGAACACGTGCCGGGCGGTTCGTCCGGTGGTTCGGCGGCGGCCGTTGCCGCTCGTCTGTTGCCAGCCGCGACCGCCACCGACACCGGCGGCTCGATCCGCCAGCCGGCCGCGTTCACCAACCTCACCGGCCTGAAACCGACCTACGGTCGCGTTTCGCGCTGGGGCATGATCGCTTACGCGTCCAGCCTCGATCAGGGCGGCCCGCTGGCGCGCACTGCCGAAGACTGCGCGATCCTGCTGCAAGGCATGGCCGGTTTCGACAGCAATGACTCCACCAGCATCGACGAGCCCGTGCCGGATTACAGCGCCAGCCTCAACGATTCGCTGAAAGGCCTGCGCATCGGTGTGCCGAAGGAATACTTCAGCGCCGGTCTCGACCCGCGTATCGCCGAGTTGATCCAGAACAGCATCAAGGAGCTGGAAAAGCTCGGTGCCGTGATCAAGGAAATCAGCCTGCCGAACATGCAGCACGCGATTCCTGCGTACTACGTGATCGCCCCGGCAGAAGCGTCTTCCAACCTGTCGCGTTTCGACGGCGTGCGTTTCGGCTATCGCTGCGAAGACCCGAAAAACCTGGAAGACCTGTACAAGCGTTCCCGTGGTGAAGGTTTCGGTGCAGAAGTGCAGCGCCGGATCATGGTCGGCGCCTACGCGCTGTCCGCCGGCTACTACGACGCCTACTACCTGAAGGCGCAGAAGATTCGTCGTTTGGTGAAAAACGACTTCATGGCGGCTTTCAATGAAGTCGACATCATCCTCGGCCCAACCACGCCGAACCCGGCCTGGAAGCTTGGCGCCAAGAGCAGCGACCCGGTCGCTGCCTATCTGGAAGACGTCTACACCATCACCGCCAACCTCGCCGGCCTGCCGGGCTTGTCCATGCCCGCCGGTTTCGTCGATGGCCTGCCGGTCGGCGTGCAACTGCTCGCCCCGTATTTCCAGGAAGGTCGCCTGTTGAACGTTGCCCATCAGTATCAGTTGAACACTGACTGGCACACCCGCACCCCAACCGGCTTCTGAGGAGAAACACATGCAATGGGAAGTCGTGATCGGGCTGGAGATTCATACCCAGCTCACCACCCGGTCGAAAATCTTTTCCGGTAGCTCCACCACTTTCGGTTCCGAGCCGAACACCCAGGCCAGCCTGGTTGACCTCGGCATGCCTGGCGTCTTGCCAGTGCTGAACCAGGAAGCGGTGCGCATGGCCGTGATGTTCGGCCTCGCTATCGATGCCGAGATCGGCCAGCACAACGTGTTCGCCCGTAAAAACTATTTCTACCCGGACCTGCCCAAGGGCTACCAGATCAGCCAGATGGAATTGCCGATTGTCGGCAAGGGCCACCTGGACATCGCCCTTGAAGACGGTACGGTCAAACGCGTTGGCATCACCCGCGCGCACCTGGAAGAAGACGCCGGTAAAAGCCTGCACGAAGAGTTCAACGGTGCCACCGGCATCGACCTGAACCGCGCCGGCACGCCGCTGCTGGAAATCGTTTCCGAGCCGGACATGCGCAGCGCCAAGGAAGCCGTGGCTTACGTCAAGGCTGTCCACGCGCTGGTGCGCTACCTGGGCATCTGCGACGGCAACATGGCCGAAGGTTCGCTGCGTTGCGACTGCAACGTGTCGATCCGTCCGAAAGGCCAGGCTGAGTTCGGCACGCGTTGCGAGATCAAGAACGTCAACTCGTTCCGCTTCATCGAGAAGGCGATCAACACCGAAGTGCAGCGTCAGATCGAACTGATCGAAGACGGCGGCAAGGTGATCCAGCAGACTCGCCTGTACGACCCGAACAAGGACGAAACCCGTCCGATGCGCAGCAAAGAGGAAGCCAACGACTACCGTTACTTCCCCGATCCGGACCTGCTGCCGGTGGTCATCGAGAACTCGTTCCTCGACGACGTGCGCGCCACCCTGCCGGAATTGCCACCGCAGAAACGCGAGCGCTTCCAGGAGCAGTTCGGTCTGTCGGTCTACGACGCCAGCGTCCTGGCCACCAGCCGCGAGCAAGCCGATTACTTCGAGAAAGTCGCGAGCATTGGCGGCGACGCCAAACTGGCGGCCAACTGGGTCATGGTTGAACTGGGCAGCCTGTTGAACAAACAAGGCCTGGACATCGATCAGTCGCCGGTTTCGGCCGAGCAACTGGGCGGCATGCTGTTGCGCATCAAGGACAACACCATCTCCGGCAAGATCGCTAAAGTGGTGTTTGAAGCGATGGCCAACGGCGAAGGCAGCGCAGACGAGATCATCGACAAGCGCGGCTTGAAGCAAGTGACCGACACCGGCGCGATCTCGGCGGTGCTGGACGAAATGCTCGCGGCCAACGCCGAGCAGGTCGAACAATACCGCGCGGCAGACGAAGCCAAACGCGGCAAGATGTTCGGCTTCTTCGTCGGCCAGGCCATGAAAGCCTCCAAAGGCAAGGCCAACCCGCAACAGGTCAACGAACTGCTGAAAAGCAAGCTCGAAGGCTGATGAGCATGGAGCCAGTATTCAAGCCTGGCTCTACCCCCTGTGGGAGCGGGCTTGCTCGCGAAAGCGGTAAAACAGTCAACATCGATGTTGAATGTGATACCGCTTTCGCGAGCAAGCCCGCTCCCACATTTGTATGTGGATACCTTTGAATGAAACGTCTACTGGGGGCCTGCGCCCTGTTGTCTTTACTGGCCGGTTGCGCCAGCACCGATGTCGTCGATCCTCACGGTTACGACCAGACAGGCGTGGCGTCCTACTACGGCGCCAAACACCAGGGCAAACGCACCGCCAGCGGTGAACGTTTCGACAAAAATTCCATGACCGCTGCCCACCGCCAACTACCCTTTGGTACGCGGGTGAAGGTCACCAATCTGAAAAACGACAAATCCTGCGTGGTCCGCATCAATGATCGCGGGCCGCACACTCGCGGGCGCCTGATCGACTTGTCTCACGAAGCCGCCGAGCAACTGGGCATGATCAAAAGCGGCACCGCACGGGTTCGCGTGCAAGCCCTCGACTGACTCACGGAGCCCCGACCATTTTCGGACTTGCCGACTTACCCCTGCTCAGCGTAATTGAACTGCTCAGCGGCCTGGTTCTACTGATCGCCGGTGCCGAACTGATGGTGCGCGCCGCCGTGCGCGTGGCTGCGCGACTGCACGTTCGACCGCTGATCATCGGCCTGACCATCGTCGCCCTCGGCAGCAGCGCACCGCAGATGGCCGTCAGCCTGCAAGCCACGCTGGCGCAGAACGCCGATATCGCCGTCGGCAGCGTGATCGGCAGCAGCATCTTCAACATCCTCGTCACCCTCGGGCTTTCGGCGCTGATCATCCCGCTGCGGGTCTCGCGGCAACTGGTGCGCCTGGATATTCCACTGATGATCGGCGCCAGCCTGCTGGTGTTCGTCCTGGCATGGAATGAAGAACTGACCCGGGTCGACGGCGTCCTGCTATTGGCGGCGCTGATGGTGTATCTGGGCCTGCTGCTGCGCCAGTCGCGGCATTCGGCGCGCCCACAAACGAGCCCGCATGAAGGCCCTGAAGTTCCGTGGTTCAGCAGCCTGCTGATGATCGTCGCGGGCCTGGCGATGCTGATCTACGCCGGGCATTTGCTGCTGGGCGCCGCGGTGTCGGTCGCCACGGACCTGGGGCTGTCGGAACGGATCATCGGCCTGACCATCGTCGCCGTCAGCACCTCCCTGCCGGAGCTCGCCACCTCGTTGATCGCGGCATTGCGTGGCCAGCGCGACATCGCCGTAGGCAACGTGATCGGCAGCAACCTGTTCAACCTGTTGGGCGTGCTGGGCGTTACCGCACTGATCGCGCCGTCGCCGCTGTCGGTCTCGCCCAACGCGCTGGATTTCGATTTGCCGGTGATGCTCGGCGTCGCGGCGCTGTGCCTGCCGGTGTTCTATTCCGGCTACCGGGTGACCCGCGCCGAAGGCCTGCTGTTTTTGGGTTTGTACCTGGCTTACGGCCTGCACGTGGTGTCGTTCACCACCGGTATGCCGCTGGCCGGCAAGCTTGAACACCTGATGCTGTTTTTCGTCCTGCCGGCGCTGTTGGCGTTTTTGCTGTTCACGTCGCTGCGCGCCTGGCGTCGCCAACACCACAAGAAGGAATTGCCATGACCGACAATAAAAAAACCGGCGTTGAAGTCCGCCGCCAAGTGATGGGTGACGCGTTCGTCGATCGCGCATTGGGCAATGCCACCGAGTTCACCCAGCCGTTGCAGGATTTCGTCAATGAACACGCCTGGGGCAGCGTGTGGAGTCGCGAAGGGTTGCCACTGAAAACCCGCAGCCTGATCACCCTCGCCGCGCTGACCGCGTTGAAGTGCCCACAGGAATTGAAAGGCCACGTGCGCGGCGCGCTGAACAACGGTTGCACCGTGGAAGAGATTCGCGAGGCACTGCTGCATTGCGCGGTGTATGCCGGTGTGCCGGCGGCGATCGATGCGTTTCGGGCGGCGCAGGAAGTGATCGATACCTACCAGAAGCCGGAGTAAGCAGGTCCGCCGCTTTCGCGGGCAAGCCTCGCTCCTACACGTTCGATGACCTTCTGTAGGAGCGAGGCTCGCCCGCGAATGGATCTAAAGCGCACAGAGAATCTGAAGCTAGATCCACCCACCCCACTGCAACAAAAAGATCCCGATATTGGTGGTCACCGCCGCCATCAGCGTGGTGATCACAATGATCGCCGCCGCCAGTTCATGATTGCCATCGGCCTGACGCGCCATGACAAAACTGGCCGCCGCGGTCGGGCTGCCGAAGTACAGGAACAGAATCCCCAACTCCGCCCCGCGAAACCCCCAGAGCCATGCCCCCAGCGTCGCCAGCACCGGCAGGCCGATCATCTTCACCAGGCTGGAGCTGAGCGCCATGTGGCCGCTTTTGCGCATCGCCGCCAGCGACAGCGTGCCGCCGATGCAGATCAACGCCAAGGGCAACGTGGTTTGCGCCAGGTACTGCCCGGACTTCTCCAGCCAGCCCGGCAAGGCAATATTGAAATACGCAAACGGCGCCGCCGCAAACACGCTGATGATCAACGGGTTGTTCATCACGCTTTTGCAGATACTCCACGGGTCGGACTTGATCACCGGGCTGTACACCGCCAGCACAATGGTCGACAGCGTGTTGTAAAACAGGATCACCAGTGCCGCGAGAATCGCGCCGAGGGAAATTCCGTAATCGCCGTACATGCTCGCTGCCAGCGCGAGGCCGATAACGCCGTTGTTGCCGCGAAACGCACCCTGGGTGTAAATCCCGCGGTCTTCACGCGGGCACTTCCAGATCGCCCAGCCCCAGGCGATGGCGAAGCTGACCAGCGTGGCAATCGAAAAATAGATCAGCAGCGACGGTTGCAGCGCGGCGTGCAAGTCGGCATGCAGGATGCCCAGAAACAGCAACGCCGGCATGGTGACGTTGAACACCAGAGCCGACGCAGTATGGATGAAATTGTCGTTGATCCAGTTGATACGCTTTAGCAGCACGCCCAGAAACAGCATGGCAAACACCGGCGCGGTGATGTTCAGGGTTTCGAGGAAGATAGCCAGCATGCCGGGAGTCACCTTGGGTGGGCGTCGTTAGGGGGCTAATGATAAGCCACCCAGGGCGTTGGCGTCTGGTGGAAAGCCTTCGCGGGCAAGCCTCGCTCCTACAGGTTCGGTGATCTTCTGTAGGAGCGAGCGGTGCGGCGACCCGACTTGCCCGCGAAGAACGATGACGCGGTCTTACGTGATCGGCGCCGGGTTGAACAGGGTAATGTCGTTATGCAGCTTGTGCCGCTCCGACCACGTCTGCTTCTTCCCGCTGGCCACGTCCAGGTAGTAGTGAAACAACTCCCACCCGAGATCCTCTATCGACGCTCGTCCAGTCGCAATCCGCCCGGCATCGATGTCGATCAGGTCCGGCCAGCGCTGCGCCAGTTCGGTCCGGGTCGATACCTTCACCACCGGCGCCATCGCCAGACCATACGGCGTGCCACGTCCGGTGGTGAACACGTGCAGGTTCATCCCGGCCGCCAGTTGCAACGTCCCGCAGACAAAATCGCTGGCCGGGGTCGCACAGAAAATCAGGCCTTTGCGCTTGAAGCGCTCGCCAGGGCCCAGCACGCCGTTGATCGCGCTGCTGCCGGATTTGACGATCGACCCAAGGGATTTCTCGACAATGTTCGACAACCCGCCCTTCTTGTTGCCAGGCGTGGTGTTGGCGCTGCGATCCGCTTCGCCCTTGGCCAGGTAACGGTCGTACCAGTCCATTTCCCGCACCAGTTCCTGAGCGACCTCCTCGGTTTCGGCGCGGGACGTCAGCAGGTAAATCGCGTCGCGCACTTCGGTGACTTCGGAAAACATCACCGTCGCACCGGCACGCAGCAACAGGTCAGAGGCGTAACCCAGCGCCGGGTTGGCGGTGATGCCGGAGAACGCATCGCTGCCACCACACTGCATGCCGAGAATCAGCTCGGACGCCGGCACGGTTTCCCGGCGACGTTGATCGAGCTTCTTCAAACGGGTCTCGGCCAGGGCCATGATCTGCTCGATCATTTCGGTGAAACCGTGACTCGAATCCTGCAAGCGATACAGCCACGGATCGCTCAAATCCACCGAACTGTCGTTCTCGTGCATCACCTGCCCAGCCTGCAATTTCTCGCAGCCCAGACTGATCACCAGCGCTTCGCCGCCCAGGTTCGGATTGCGCGCCAGGTTACGCACGGTGCGGATCGGGATGTACGCGTCGGTGGCGGTAATTGCCACGCCGCAGCCGTAGCTGTGAGTCAACGCGACCACGTCATCGACGTTCGGGTACTTGGGCAGCAACTCGTCCTTGATGCGCTTGACCGCATGATCCAGAACGCCGGTGACACACTGCACCGTGGTGGTAATCCCGAGAATGTTGCGCGTGCCGACGGTGCCGTCGGCGTTGCGATAACCCTCGAACGTAAAGCCTTCCAGCGGTGCCTGCGCCGCCGGCACCTCGGTGGACAGCGGCAAGCTGTCCAGCGGTGGCGCGGTGGGCATGCGCAGTTGATCTTCCTTGACCCAACTGCCGCGCGGAATCGGCTGCAACGCGTAGCCAATGGTCTGGCCGTAACGAATCACCTGGCCGCCCTCGGGAATGTCCTCGAGGGTGACCTTGTGGCTCTGCGGCACGAAGTCCACGGTGACCAGGCCATCGGGAAACTCGGTGCCCGCCGGCACGCCCTGATCGTTGACCACGATCACGACGTTGTCTCGCTCGTGCAGACGGATGTAGCGCGGCGAGTCGGAATGTTCAATCAACTGCATGACGCCGCTCCTCAGGAATGCGCTTGTGACAATTTGTTGTTTGTTTCAGGGCCGCTGACCGGTGGCTCTTTGAGCACCACACGTTTGATCGGGCCAACGATCACCAGGTAGCTGAACACTGCAACCAGTGCGTTGCAACCGACAAACACCAGCGCCCACTTGAACGAACCGGTGGAGCTGATGATGTAGCCGATGACGATCGGCGTGGTGATCGACGCGATGTTGCCGAAGGTGTTGAACAGGCCACCGCTGAGACCGGCGATCTGTTTTGGCGAGGTGTCGGACACGACCGCCCAACCCAACGCACCCACACCTTTGCCGAAGAAAGCCAAGGCCATGAAGCCGACGACCATCCATTCAACATCGACATAGTTGCAAGCCACGATGCTGCTGGAGACCAGCAGGCCCGCGATGATCGGCGCCTTGCGAGCGAAGGTCAGTGAATGGCCCTTGCGCAGCAGGTAGTCGGAAATCACCCCGCCGAGCACACCACCGATGAAGCCGCAGATCGCCGGCAACGAGGCGATGAAACCAGCCTTGAGGATGGTCATGCCGCGTTCTTGCACCAGGTATACCGGGAACCAGGTCAGGAAGAAGTAGGTGATGCCGTTGATGCAGTATTGGCCCAGGTACACGCCGAGCATCATGCGGTTGGTCAGCAACTGGCGGATGTAATCCCACTTCGGACCGTCGCTTTTTTTGCCTTTGCCTTTGTCCTGGTCCATATCGACCATGCCGCCGTTGTCGGCGATGTGTTTGAACTCGGCGTCGTTGATCATCGGGTGCTGGCGCGGGCTGTAGATCACCTTCAGCCAGATGCCCGAGAAGATGATGCCGATCACGCCCATCACGATGAACACGTGCTGCCAGCCGAAGCTGTAGACGATCCAGCCCATCAGCGGCGCGAACAACACGGTGGCAAAGTACTGCGCCGAGTTGAAGATCGCCGAGGCGGTGCCGCGTTCAGCGGTCGGGAACCAGGCGGCCACGATGCGTGCGTTACCGGGGAAGGATGGCGCTTCGGCCAGGCCCACCAGGAAGCGCAGCATGAACAGCGCAACCACTGCCGTGGACATGCCGAACTCGCCGACATAGCCCTGCAGCACGGTGAACAATGACCAGGTGAAAATGCTCAGCGCGTAGATTTTTTTCGAGCCGAAACGGTCCAGCAGCCAGCCACCGGGAATTTGCCCGGCCACGTAGGCCCAACCGAATGCGGAGAAGATGTAACCGAGGGTGACCGCGTCGATGCCGAGGTCTTTTTGCAGGCTGGAGCCGGCGATTGCGATGGTTGCCCGGTCGGCGTAGTTGATCGTGGTCACCAGAAAAAGCATGAGCAAAATCAAATAGCGGACGTGGGTCGGCTTGGTCGCTTGCATGTAGATGTACTCCCACTGATTATTTTTATGCGGGTAATAACGATGTTCTGTAGGAGCCGGCTTGCTGGCGATGCAGGCACCTCGGTGTGTCATTTACACCGTGGTGATGCGATCGCCAGCAAGCCGGCTCCTACAGGTTATTGCGTGAATCAGGAACCGATGTAGGAGGTCTTCACAACCGTGTAGAACTCTTGCGCGTAGCGACCTTGCTCGCGGGAACCATAGGATGAACCTTTACGCCCACCGAATGGAACGTGGTAATCCACGCCCGCCGTCGGCAGGTTGACCATCACCATCCCGGCCTGGGAGTGGCGTTTGAAGTGGTTGGCGTACTTCAGCGACGTGGTGGCGATGCCCGCCGACAGACCGAATTCGGTGTCGTTGGCCATGGCCAGTGCAGCGTCGTAATCCGCCACGCGAACGATGTTGGCCACCGGGCCGAAGATCTCTTCGCGGCTGATGCGCATCGCCGCTTCGCTGTCGGCAAACAGCGTAGGCGCGAGGTAGTAGCCTTCGGTGTCGCAGGTCACCAGACCGCCGCCGCTGACCAGACGTGCACCTTCGGACTGGCCGATGTCGATGTACTTCATGTCCTGTTCAAGTTGAGCTTGCGAGACCACCGGACCGATGTCGGTGCCGGTTTTCAGCGCGTGGCCGACCTTGATCGACTTCATGCGCTCGGCCATCGCTTCAACGAACTTGTCGTGGATGCCGGCAGTGACGATGAAGCGGCTGGAAGCGGTGCAACGCTGGCCGGTGGAGTAGAACGCGCTCTGTACCGACAGTTCGACCGCTTGCTTGAGGTCGGCGTCGTCGAGAATGATCTGCGGGTTCTTGCCGCCCATTTCCAGCTGAACCTTGGCCTGGCGCGACACGCAGCTGACGGCGATCTGACGACCGACACCAACGGAACCGGTGAAGCTGATGCCATCGACTTTCGGGCTCTGAACCATTGCATCGCCAACCACGCGACCGCTGCCCATCACCAGGTTGAACACGCCGGCCGGGAAGCCTGCGCGGGAGATGATTTCAGCCAGCGCCCAGGCGCAACCCGGCACCAGATCCGCCGGTTTCAGCACGACGCAGTTGCCGTAGGCCAGGGCCGGGGCGATTTTCCACGCAGGGATGGCGATCGGGAAGTTCCACGGGGTGATCAGGCCAACCACGCCCAAGGCTTCGCGAGTGACTTCGACATTGACGCCCGGACGTACCGACGGCAAGTAGTCGCCGGACAGACGCAGGGTTTCACCGGCGAAGAACTTGAAGATGTTACCGGCGCGGGTCACTTCGCCGATGGCTTCAGGCAGGGTCTTGCCCTCTTCCCGAGCCAGCAAGGTGCCGAGCTCTTCGCGGCGAGCGAGGATTTCAGTACCGACTTTATCCAGCGAGTCGTGGCGGGCCTGAATGCCCGAGGTCGACCAGGCCGGGAACGCAGCGCGAGCGGCGTCGATGGCGGCGTGGACCTGGGCCAGATCAGCCTTGGCGTATTCACCGATGGTGTCGGTCAGTTCGGACGGGTTGATGTTGGCGCAGTATTCACTGCCGGCAACCCATTCACCGTTGATGTAGTTATCGAAACGCTTTGTATCAGCCACAACAATCTCCTCACGCAAAAGGCCGCTGATTGCTCAGCGGCCTTGTTTAATCGGGTGTGTTACTGCGCACCTTGCTTGTCGATCAGCGCGGCGAGCATTTCGTACTCTTCGCCGGTCAGATCGGTCAGCGGCGCACGCACAGGACCTGCGTCATAGCCGGCAATTTTCGCACCCGCCTTGACGATGCTCACTGCGTAACCGGATTTGCGGTTACGGATGTCCAGGTACGGCAGGAAGAAGTCGTCGATGATCTTGCCAACGGTGGCGTGATCTTCGCGAGCGATGGCGTGGTAGAAATCCATCGCGGTTTTCGGGATGAAGTTGAACACCGCCGAGGAGTAAACCGGTACGCCCAAGGCCTTGTAGGCAGCGGCGTAGACTTCGGCGGTCGGCAAACCACCCAGGTAGCTGAAGCGATCGCCGAGGCGACGACGGATCGACACCATCAACTCGATATCGCCCAGGCCATCCTTGTAGCCGATCAGGTTCGGGCAGCGCTCGGCCAGGCGTTCCAGCAGCGGCGCGGTCAGGCGGCAGACGTTACGGTTGTAAACCACCACGCCGATCTTCACCGATTTGCACACGGCTTCAACGTGGGCGGCAACGCCGTCCTGGCTGGCTTCGGTCAGGTAGTGCGGCAGCAGCAACAGGCCTTTGGCGCCCAGACGTTCGGCTTCCTGTGCGTATTCGATGGCTTGACGGGTCGAACCGCCAACGCCGGCCAGAATCGGCACGCTGGTTTCGCAGGTGTCGACGGCAGTCTTGATGATTTCCGAATATTCGCTGGCCGCCAGGGAGAAGAACTCACCGGTGCCGCCTGCGGCGAACAAAGCCGAGGCGCCGTATGGGGCCAGCCATTCGAGACGCTTGATGTAGCCCGCGCGATTGAAGTCGCCCTGAGCATTGAAATCGGTAACCGGGAAAGACAGCAGACCGGAAGAGAGGATGGACTTCAGTTCTTGTGGATTCATTATTCGAACACCCTGGATAGCAACGTTTGTTTGTGTGTGTGAGAAAACCGTTCAGCCTGCGCCGAAGTTGTAGGTCATCGTACAACTTAAAAAACAACCGTCAACTGCATTTCATCGCCGCACCCAAAATTTATGCGTCGGAAAAGTATTTTCTTGACGTAGGAAAGATCTCCTCTATGCTCTGAACAACTGTATATGCATACAGTTATCTTGAAACATACCGACGACATATCAAGGAGATAGAAATGTCAGGTCTACACACAAAAACTCAGGAAAAACCAAAACAGGTCATTGCCGGGCTGGATGATCTGTTCACCGAGAAGGGCATCGCCATTACGGGTAATGACCATCTGGTCCTGCGCCTCGACGAGCACCGGACCGACCCCCATCAGCCGTCCGCCCCTGCATCCGGCAACGCCTTGAAAGGCAAGCCACAGCTGAGGTTCGAGGGTGGTGAACACACCGCCATCGGCGACAACACGCTGCTGCGTTTCGCCAAGGATGCACCGGCGATAACGGCCTCGCAGGTCGAGTTGCATCTGCCTAACGGCCTGGCCCTGACGTATGGGCAGGTTGTTGCACTGGGCGGTGATTTCTATGGAATCCCGGACAAACCGGTCAGCGAAGGCGCAACCGCTGCCGACCGGATCCAGCGCTTTACCGAGGCCTTCAATTCCCTGGCGGTGCTGCCGGCGTCAAATGCCGAAGCGAAGCTGATCCTCGGAGTCATGCAGAAGGAAATCGCCGCGGTTAAACAGGCGATAAAGGACGGCAAACAGCCCCACGAGGCGTATGACGCATTGGGTGATACGTTGTCGGAAGAGTGGAACAAGATCACCGGCGGCGGCAGTTTCGTCTCGGCCCTGTATCCATTGGGCCGCTACCTGAAACTGGCCGCCAACAACGCTGACCACTTCGCCGAGTGGGCACTGTTGGCCTACATCGCCGGGCATACGGCGGCATTGCAACAAGCGGTGGTCGCCCACAACAGTGGCGATGACGCGTCGCTGGAACTGGCTTACGCGATGAACGCTTTCGCCGATCACTACCTGACCGACCTGTTTTCCGCCGGCCACCTGCGGGTGCCGCGCAAACAGTTGGCAGCGGTGGTCACGCCGAGTGACCTGGGCTCGTTGATTACCCGCTTCATGCACGACGAAGACAGCAAGTTCGGCCTCAATGTGCGCAACGGTGACGGCGTTCAATGGCACGCTTATGGCGACAAGCGCTACTTCGATGCAATCGACAGCGCCAATCGCGTCCAGGTCAATCTAGCGGTCCAGGTGTCGGCGGATGAAATTTTCGCGACGTACCTCAGCGGCATCGCCCCGTCGCCCGGCAGTTTCGCGGCATTGAAAAAACTGCCTGACCTGCAAGCGGTACTGAACCCGACGGGCAATTTCTCGCCGCTGTTCAAGGTCGAGGGCAACAAGGTGTTGCGGCGCAAGGACGTCAATAACCTGAATGACACCGCCACCGTCGATGACTGGTGGGGCTGGAGCACTTACCTGCTGCTCAAGGACTACAACCCGACTGGCAACGTGGCCTGATAAGGAGATCGATGATGACTATCAAACTGAAACTGGAATTGGCTTCGGGCGATTCGCTGAAAGGTGCGCCGCTGGAATTGCTGGCTGATGGCAAGGCCATCGCCAAAGCGGTGGTGGGCAAGCATGGGGATGTGGTGTTCGATGCCAAGCCCGGTGCAAGTCGGTTGGCGGTGAGGGTGGATCGTTCGATTCTTCGTGCTGGCTGACGCTGTGGTGTAACGGCCGCAGGACTCATCGCCAGCAAGCCGGCTCCTACAGGATTGTCGTCGTACACAAAATTTGCGTACGACACAGTTCCTGTAGGAGCCGGCTTGCCGGCGATGGCGGTCTGTCAGGCGACAGATCAACCCAATTGGAAACCTACCCCCGCTGCGCCTCAGCCTCTTCATGCGCATGACGCAACCGCTCGCGGCTGTTCGTCAGATGCAAGCGCATCGCCGCCCGCGCCGCATCGGAATCCTGACGTGCAATCGCATCGTAAATCTCTTCGTGCTCACGGCTCAGGCGACTCATGTAATGCTGTTGGTCGTCATGGGCCAGGCGTGCCGAGTTCAGGCGCGTACGCGGAATGATGCTGGTGCCCAGGTGGGTCATGATGTCGGTGAAGTAGCGGTTGCCGGTCGACAGCGCGATTTGCAGGTGGAACTGGAAGTCCGAGGCCACCGCATCGCTGGCGTGGGCCGCGCTTTCGTTCAAGGCGTCCAGAGCGGCGCGCATCAACGCCAACTGCTCAGGGCTGCGACGTTGCGCAGCAAGCCCCGCGGATTCCACTTCGAGGCTGATACGCAGCTCCAGAATCGCCAGCACATCACGCAGCGTCACCACCGTCGCCGGGTCGATACGGAAACCGCTCGGGCTCGGTGTATCGAGCACGAAGGTGCCGATGCCGTGGCGGGTTTCCACCTGCCCGGCCGCCTGCAAACGGGAAATCGCCTCGCGCACCACGGTGCGGCTGACGCCATGGGCATCCATGATCGCCGACTCGGTGGGCAATTTGTCGCCGCGCTTGAGGTGACCATCGCGGATCTGCTCGGACAGCACCGTCACCAATTCCTGTGCGAGGCTGCGGCGCTTGCGAGGGAGGCGTGGTGCGTCGATCGGGTTTTCCATGGTGAACGTCTGTCTCGAAAAATTCGGCTGAAACCGCATCATAGCTCAACGCGGTTGTACGATCACCATCACCCCTTTGTAGGAGCGAGCGGTGCGGCGATCCGACTTGCCCGCGAAGGCCGTTACGCGGATTGTAATTAAGACCGCGTCATCGTTCTTCGCGGGCAAGTCGGATCGCCGCACCGCTCGCTCCTACAGGGATTGTGGTGGTTATGCGGTTACGGTCTGATCCACCAGATGGCCGTTGTCGATGCGCACATGCCGTGGATGGAAGCGTTTCAGGCTGCTGCGATGCCCGACGCTGACGATGCTGAGCCCCGGAATCTCATCGATCAACGCCTGATACAGCGAAGCTTCATCCTCTTCATCCATCGCCGAAGTCGCTTCGTCCATGTACAGCCATTGCGGCGCATAAAGCAGCGCACGGGCAAAGGCCAGACGTTGCTGTTCGCCCGGCGAAAGCATGCGTTGCCAGTGATTCGCTTCATCCAGGCGCGAAACCAGGTGTGGCAAACGACAGGTTTCCAGCACGTGAACGTAGCGTTCCTGCGGATAGGTCTCGCCAGGCTGTGGATAACTCAACACCTCGCGCAGCGTGCCAATCGGCAGATAAGGCTTTTGCGGCAGGAACAAATAGCGCGCCGCCGGCAGACGAATGCTGCCATGGCCTGTTGGCCACAAATGCCCCATCGCTCGCAGCAACGTGGACTTGCCACTGCCGGAACGGCCGCTGAGCATCACGCGCTCGCCCTCCTCCACGGTCATGTCGGCATTGGTCAGCAGATGCCGACCGTCCGCCAGATCGAGGCCCAGGTTGTGAATCTTCAACCCATTACCCTGATTCTGTACGTCGATGGCTGGCGCGCGCTCTTCGTTGTCGGTCATGGCCTGACGGAAACTCAGCAGACGATCACAAGTGGCACGCCATGAGGCGAGGTTCTGGTACGCACTGATAAACCAGCTGAAACTCTCCTGCACATTGCCGAACGCCGAACTGATTTGCATCAGATCACCGAGTTCGATCTTGCCAGCGAAATAACGTGGGGCAGCGACCATGAACGGAAAGATGATGGCGGCCTGTTGGTAACCTGCGGTAAAGAACGTCAGACGCTTGGACACCTTCATGATGTCCCAGAAGTTGTGCCAGACCAGCCCGAAGCGGTGGCTCAAGCGACGATTCTCATTGGGTTCGCCGTTGTACAGCGCAATGGTCTCGGCATTTTCGCGAACCCGTACCATGGAGAAACGCAGGTCGGCTTCAAAGCGTTGTTGTTGGTTGTTCAGGCCGATCAGGCGACGACCGATCAGATGCGTCAGCCAGCTACCGATCACGGCATACACCAGCACACACCAGAACATGTAGCCGGGGATGGTGAAACCGAACACTTCGATACTGCCCGACACGCCCCACAGAATGATCGAGAACGACACCAGGCTGACAATGTTGCGCAGCAAACCGATGCCCAGCTCCAGGGTATTGGAGGTGAAGTTGTTGAGGTCTTCGGAAATCCGCTGGTCCGGGTTATCGGTGTAACCGCCCTGCTCCAGCTGGTAGTAATTCTTGTTGCCGAGCCAACGGGCGAAATGCTTTTCCGTGAGCCAGGCACGCCAGCGAATGGTCAGCATCTGCGTCAGATAGAGCCGGTACACGGCACCGATGATCGCCACCGCCGCAATCCCGCAGAAATACAGAATCAGCTGCCAGAACGCGGCTTCGTCCTTCTTCTGCAGAGCGTTGTAGAAGTCCTTGTACCAGGTGTTGAACCACACCGAGAGCCCCACGCTGATCAACGACAACGCGATCACCGCGATCAGTAGTGTCCAGGCCTTGACCTTCTCTTCGCTTTGCCAATAAGGCGTGATCATCGCCCAGACTTTGCGAAAAAACTGCCCGCGCACGGCATCGTTGACCGCGGAATATTCAGCGTTCTGATTCATGGAAAAGGCTCGATAAAGAAAAGAACACGCACGAACCGATCATAGATGATCGGCTCGGTTTGTCGCGAGGCGCGGCCGGCATTTGTTCAGCGCAGGTTCAGCGACGAACGGGACGCTTTTGCAGTTTGCGCTGCAGCGTACGGCGGTGCATGCCCAAGGCGCGGGCAGTGGCGGAGATGTTGCCTTCGTGTTCGGTCAACACGCGCTGGATGTGTTCCCACTGCAAACGGTCCACCGACATCGGGTTTTCCGGCACCAGGCTGTCGAGATCGGCGTGTTCAGACAACAACGCGGCCAGCACGTCATCGGCATCCGCCGGTTTGCACAGGTAGTTGCAGGCACCGCGCTTGATCGCTTCGACAGCGGTGGCAATGCTCGAGTAACCGGTGAGGATCACCACGCGCATCTCCGGGTCGAGTTCGAGCAGTTTTGGCAGCAACACCAGGCCGGAATCGCCGTCCATTTTCAGGTCCAGCGCGGCGTAATCCGGGATATCGGCCTGGGCGATGGTCAGGCCTTCTTCGGCGGAGCCGGCGGTGCTGACGCGAAAACCACGGCGAGCCATGGCGCGCGCCATCACGCGGGTGAACGTGGCGTCGTCATCTACCAGCAGCAAATGCGGCAGTTCTTCGCCTTCGACTTGGATCTCTTCACTCATGTTCGTCTCCTCGGGCGACACGGGGCAGGCGCAGCTCGGTGAGCGTACCGCCTTCCTCATGACTGTAGAGTTTCACTGAGCCGCCGGCGCGTGTCACGCTGGCCTTGCTCAAAAACAGGCCCAGGCCGAAACCTTTGCCCTTGGTGGTAAAAAACGGTTTGCCGATCTGTTCGGCAATGGCCAGCGGCACACCGGCGCCGTGGTCGCGAATGCTGATGGTCAAGTCCTCGGCATTCCAGTCCAGCGTCACTTGCAGCCCTTCGGGGCATGCGTCAGCGGCGTTGTTCAACAAATTCAGCAGCGCCTGGGTCAGGTCCGGCGGCGGCGCCATGCGTGGCACGGTGCCTTGGCCCAGGCGCTGGAAGCGGTAACTGGCTTCCGGGCGCATCAAGTGCCAGCGGTTCAGCGCTTCGTCGAGCCAATCAGTGACGTCCTGCATCTCCACCGCCAAGCGGCGATTGGCCTCGGCGGCGCGCACCAGTTGCTGCAAGGTTTCTTTGCAGAGTTTGACCTGATCCTGCAGCACGCTGAGGTCGTCCTGCAACATCGGATCGTGATGGTCCCGGCGCATTTCCTTGAGCAACACGCTCATGGTCGCCAGCGGCGTGCCCAGTTCATGGGCGGCACCGGCGGCTTCGGTCGCGACGGCCAGCAATTGCTGATCACGCAGGCCTTCTTCGCGACGGATGGCGCGCAGCTCTTCCTGCCGGCGCAGCTCTTCGGCCATGCGCGCGGCGAAGAAGGTAATCACCGCAGCAGCCAGGGCGAAGCTCAGCCACATCCCGTAGACCTGCAGGTTTTCCCGGGCAATCGGGAAGGTTTGCAACGGATAGAAACCCGCCAGCAACAAGGTGTACATCGCCAGGGCGATGCCCGACAGAATCACCGAGTAACGCCATGGCAACGTCACGGCGGCGATGGTCAGCGGCACCAGGTAATAAGAGACGAAGGGGTTGGTCGAGCCGCCGGAGAAATACAGCAAGGCGCTGTGGATAAACAGGTCGCAGGCCAGTTGCACGGCGTATTCGAGCTCGGTAACCGGCCAGGAGGTACGCAGCCGAATCGCCGTGAACGCGCACAGCAACATCGAGCAACCGAGGGTCGCTGCCAATTGGAACCAAGGCAGCGGCAGCAAGTCGAGCCAGTAGGCCAGGCCCACGGAACCGGCCTGAGCGGCCAACACCAATGTGCGGATGAACGTCAGCCGCCAGAGATTCTGACGAGTTGCGGAAGTGATTTGAACGGGGGCGAGCATGAGCTCTCCTGATGAGCGCTCCAGGCAGATCGCACGGAGTATAACCAAGCACGGGGGCTGACAGGCAAAAGTGCGGCAAACGGCCACATGGCAGGAATATCAGCTGCGTCTATAAGGCCGCCTTCGCGGGCAAGCCTCGCTCCTACAAGTCCAAAGGTTGCCGCGCACTACCCAGAGCTGTAGGAGCGAGCGGGCGGCGATCCGACTTGCCCGCGAAGGCCGCGACGCGGTCAACCATCTGTATAGAAGTTGTAACTGTGCGAACCGGATCATTAAAGCTAGAGTCTGATGGTTTCACGCAGGCTCGGACCTAACCCCTGCGCACCGTCCAAGGAGTTTTCATGCACACTTTCCGCCGCAGCGCCGCCCTTCTCGCCCTCAGCGTTGGCACCGTCGCCAGCCTCCCGGCCATGGCCGCCGACGAGCTGCATTACAACCAGATTTCCCTGCGCGCCGAAGTCAGTCAGGAAGTTGCCCGCGACCTGATGATCGTGACCCTCTACACCGAAGAACAAAATACCGACCCGGCCAAACTCGCGGCCGATGTCAGCACCACCATGAACAAAGCGCTGGCCCAGGCCAAGCAAGTCAAAGACATCACCCTGCGCCAGGGTAGCCGCAACAGCTACCCGATCTACGACACCAAGGGCCAGAAAATCACTGGCTGGCGCGAACGCGCCGAACTGCGCCTGGAAAGCTCCGACTTCGCCGCCCTGTCTAAACTGACCGGCGAACTGCTCACCGACCTGAAAATGGGCGGCATGGACTTCGCCATCGCCACGCCAACCCGCAAGGCCAGCGAAGACGCCCTGCTCAAAGACGCCGTGACCGCCTTCAAGGCCCGAGCACAACTGGCCACCGACGCGCTGGGCGGCAAGGGTTACAAAATCGTCAACCTCAACCTGAACAGCAACGGTTATCCACAACCGTACATGCGTGGGCCGATGATGATGAAAGCGGCCAGCATGGATGCCGCGCCGGTTACGCCGGAAGTTGAAGCCGGCACCAGCCAGGTCAGCATGACGGCGGATGGGTCGATTGAAGTATTGATGCCTTGATTCGATAGCCAGTACAAAAAACGGCGACCACCAAAGTGATCGCCGTTTTTTTATGGTCCGGCAAAATCGACGCCCCCCGATCCTGTAGGAGCCGGCTTGCTGGCGAAAAATTCCGGATTTTGCGGCGCTGTTTCGGACGCCATCGCCAGCAAGCCGGCTCCTACAAAGGGCGTATTACATCCGCGAAATCAGGTCGTCTGACAGGCCGCCATCGCCGGCAAGCCGGCTCCTACAAAGGTTCGGGTACATCCGCGAAATCAGGTCGTCTGGCAGGCCGCCATCGCCGGCAAGCCGGCTCCTACAAAGGTTCGGGTACATCCGCGAAATCAGGTCGTCTGGCAGGCCGCCATCGCCAGCAAGCCGGCTCCTACAAAAGTTCGGGTACATCCGCGAAATCGGGTCGGCTGGAAGGCCGCCATCGCCGGCAAGCCGGCTCCTACAAAGGGCGTATTACATACGCGAAATCGGGTCGGCTGGAAGGCCGCCATCGCCGGCAAGCCGGCTCCTACAAAGGGCGTATTACATCCGCGAAATCGGGTCGGCTGGAAGGCCGCCATCGCCGGCAAGCCGGCTCCTACAAAAGCAGGTCGACGCCCACCCGCTTCTCACCACTCATCAGGCCGAGCGTTAGCTCGCCTGCAGCTTTTGATTTTGATCTGCCCGCCCCTTCGGGAGGCCGAGTGGAGGTTCTGCGCAGTGGGCAGCCCGGCATGGATGCCGGGCTAGCCGCCCCCGGCCATGGATGGCCGATGGCGGCGGGCCCACGGAGCAGGACCGGAGCGAGGGAACGCCGAGCCTTAGCGAAGGGCCGGACGCCGGGGCGAGACCTTTTGGTTCCTTTTGGGGCGTTTGCCAAAAGGGACTCGCCGTAAGGGCGAAACCGTAAGTGGCCGTTACCGCAGGAATGGATATGTACACCTGGAAGAAAATGGTCGGCTACCAGGCCGCCATCGCCAGCAAGCCGGCTCCTACATGTCGATGTGCACACATCCGGAAAACAGCCTGAATATACCGAGATAGAGGGGTCCCCCTCACAAACGGATATTTCCGCCCACCCCGTCTACGACGCTACCCTGAGGAAAACACAGCGACCCAAACCCCCGGGGACTCCATGGAAAGAACCACCGTCAAACCACTCCTGCTCGCCCTAGCCCTCGCAACAACCGCCCCATTCGCACAAGCCGCCACCACCCTGGTCTACTGCTCCGAAGCCAGCCCCGCCGGCTTCGACCCCAGCCAATACACCAGCGGCACCGACTTCGACGCCTCCGCCGAAACCGTCTTCAACCGCCTCACCCAATTCAAACGCGGCGGCACCGAAGTCGAACCCGGGCTGGCGACAAACTGGGACGTGTCAAAAGACGGCCTCACCTACACCTTCCACCTGCGCGACGGCGTGAAATTCCACACCACCGACTATTTCACCCCGACCCGCGACTTCAACGCCGACGACGTGCTGTTCACCTTCCAGCGCCTGCTCGACCCGGAGAACGCGTTCCGCAAAGCCTATCCCGCCGAGTCCCCGTACTTCACCGACATGGACCTGAACAAAACGATCAAGAGCGTCGACAAAATCGACGAGCACACCGTGCGTTTCAGCCTGAACAACATCGACGCAGCCTTCATCCAGAACCTGGCGATGAGTTTCGCTTCGGTGCAATCCGCCGAGTACGGCGCACAATTGTTAAAGGAAGGCAAAGCAGCCGACATCAACCAGAAACCCGTCGGCACCGGCCCGTTCGTGTTCAAGCGTTATCAAAAGGACTCGCAGATCCGCTACGTCGCCAACAAGGCGTACTGGAAACCCGAGGATGTGAAAATTGACAACCTGGTGTTCTCGATCACCCCGGACGCCGCCGTGCGCTTGCAGAAACTCAAGGCCGGCGAGTGCCAGGTCAGCGGTTACCCACGCCCGGCCGACATCGAGGTGATGGAGAAAGACCCGAACCTGCGCGTGCTCAAGCAGGCCGGGTTCAACCTCGGCTTCCTGGCCTACAACGTGACACACCCGCCGCTGGACCAGCTCAAGGTGCGTCAGGCCCTGGACATGGCGATCGACAAACCGGCGATCATCAAGGCTGTCTACCAGAGTGCCGGGCAACTGGCGCAAAACGCCTTGCCTCCCGCGCAATGGTCTTACGACCCGAGCATCAAGGACGCTTCCTACGACCCGACAAAAGCCCGGGCGCTACTGAAAGAAGCAGGGGTTGCACCCGGTACCACCATTAATTTGTGGGCCATGACCGTGCAACGTGCCTCCAACCCCAATGCGCGGATGTCGGCACAGATGATCCAGCAGGATTGGGAGAAGGTCGGCATCAAGGCCAACATCGTCAGCTATGAATGGGGCGAGTACATCAAGCGCGCCAAGAACGGCGAACACGACGCGATGATCTACGGCTGGACCGGCGACAACGGCGACCCCGACAACTGGCTCGGCGTGCTCTACAGCTGCGCGGCCGTGAAGGGCAGCAACTACGCCAAGTGGTGCGACCCGGCCTACGACAAACTCGTCCAGCAAGCCAAGGTGTCCACGGACAAACAGCAGCGGGTGAAACTGTATCAACAGGCCCAACAAATCCTCAAGCAACAGGTCCCTATCACGCCGATCGCCAACTCGACGGTGTTCCAGCCGCTGCGCAAGGAAGTCACCGACTTCAAGATCAGCCCGTTCGGCCTCACACCCTTCTATGGTGTGGGTATAAATAAGTAACACCGCGCGCCAACCGGGTGCGCCCAGCGCCCCGGTTGCCCTTCGTCAGTGCGTGGTTTGCACCGAAAAAAATACACGCAAACGGTCAAATGCGCGTCAATTTATACATATGCGACATTAAGGTACGTTCGTGCCACTGTTTAAGGCTTGTGGCCATTCAACATCTTGCATTGGGTATGGCCCCTGCATAAGTATCCGCAGGCACGACTCACGAGGTCGTCCTCAAATTCAAAAATGACAACAAATCATGAGGCCACCATGCTTAAACACGCGGTCATTCCGTTTTTAGTCGGCGCCAGCTTGTTAGCTGCCGCACCTTTCGCCCAAGCGGCGACTAACCTGGTGTTCTGCTCCGAAGGGAGCCCGGCCGGTTTTGATCCTGGTCAGTACACCACCGGAACCGACTTCGACGCCTCTGCCGAAACCATGTTCAACCGTCTGACTCAGTTCGAGCGCGGCGGCACCGCCGTTATTCCTGGTCTGGCGACCAAGTGGGACATCTCCGATGATGGCCTGACTTACACCTTCCACCTGCGTGAAGGCGTCAAGTTCCACACTACCCCGTACTTCAAGCCGACTCGCGAGTTCAACGCCGACGACGTGCTGTTCACCTTTAATCGCATGATTAACAAGGATGATCCGTTCCGTAAGGCGTACCCGACCGAATTCCCGTACTTCACCGACATGGGGATGGACACCAACATCACCAAGATCGATAAAGTCGACGACCACACCGTCAAGTTCACCCTCAAAGAAGTAGATGCCGCGTTCATCCAGAACATGGCCATGAGCTTCGCCTCGGTGCAGTCCGCCGAGTACGCAGCCCAGCTGCTCAAGGAAGGCAAAGCCGCCGACATCAACCAGAAGCCGGTCGGCACTGGTCCGTTCGTGTTCAAGAGCTACCAGAAAGACTCCAACATCCGCTACACCGGGAACAAGGACTACTGGAAGCCTGACGACGTCAAGATCGACAACCTGATCTTCGCCATCACCACCGACCCGTCGGTGCGTATCCAGAAGCTGAAAAAGGGCGAGTGCCAGATCACTCTGTTCCCGCGTCCGGCCGACCTGAAGGCGCTGAAAGAAGACAAAACCCTGAAAGTGCCTGACCAGGCCGGTTTCAACCTGGGTTACATCGCCTACAACGTGATGGACAAGATCAAGGGTGACGACAAGCCGAACCCGATGGCCCAACTGAAAGTGCGTCAGGCACTGGACATGGCCGTCAACAAACAACAGATCATCGACTCGGTTTACCAGGGTGCAGGTCAAAAGGCCGTCAACGCCATGCCGCCGACCCAGTGGTCTTACGACACCACCATCGTGGATGCTCCGTACAACCCTGAGAAAGCCAAGGAGCTGCTCAAGGAAGCCGGTGTGAAGGAAGGCACCGAAATCGTTCTATGGGCAATGCCGGTGCAGCGTCCGTACAACCCGAACGCCAAGCTGATGGCAGAAATGCTGCAGTCCGACTGGGCGAAGATCGGTATCAAGGCCAAAATCCAGAGCTACGAATGGGGCGAGTACATCAAGCGCTCCAAAGGCGGCGAAAACGGCGCGATGCTGATTGGCTGGAGCGGCGACAACGGTGACCCGGACAACTGGCTGAACGTGCTGTTCGGCTGCGACTCGCTGCAAGGCAACAACTTCTCCAAGTGGTGCGACAAGAAGTTCGACGGCATCGTCAAAGAAGCCAAGCGCACGACCGACCAGGGCAAGCGCACCGAACTGTACAAGCAGGCGCAACACGTCCTCAAAGACGCTGTTCCGATGACACCTATCGCTCACTCGACGGTGTTCCAACCCATGCGCAACGAAGTGCAGGATTTCAAGATCAGCCCATTCGGCTTGAACTCCTTCTACGGCGTTAGCGTCAGCAAATAAGATTTGGCAACGGCGACGTTTTTGACGTCGCCGTTGCTTTTTCTACCGAGAAAGCAGGAAACAACCTACATCCTATTCCGCTGAGCATTACAGCTGCGGCGTCGGACGCGTTGCCCTTTCCTACGAGTCTTTAGGACTCTACGCATTTACTGCCAGACTCGCGGCTCTTACCGTCGGGTTCTGACCAGTGCACGCGTGGGCTCTCGGTTTTTGCTGCACCTCATGGCTTGAGATCAGTGACGCCTCCACGTCCCCGGACGGGACAGCGGCGCATTGAAAACACTTAGCGAAAGAGAAAAGGGAGCGTCATGCGCCATACCTTGGTTTTATCCGCATTGCTGGGCACCGGCCTGCTGGCCGCCACTTCCATCAGCCAGGCCGCCAACAACAGCCTGGTGTTCTGCTCCGAAGGCAGCCCGGCTGGCTTCGACACCGCGCAGTACACGACCGCGACCGATAACGACGCCGCCGAGCCGTTGTACAACCGATTGGCAGAATTCGAAAAAGGCGCCACCAACGTCGTACCAGGCCTGGCAAAGAGCTGGGATATTTCCGAAGACGGCCTCAAGTACACCTTTCACCTGCGCGAAGGGGTGAAATTTCATACGACCAAGTACTTCACGCCGAGCCGTGATTTCAACGCCGATGACGTGCTGTTCACGTTTAATCGCATGCTCGATCCGCAGCAACCTTTCCGTAAGGCTTATCCAACCGAGTTCCCGTATTTCAACGGGATGAGCCTGAACAAGAACATCGCCAAGGTCGAAAAGACCGGGCCGCTGACCGTGGTCATGACGCTCAACAGCGTGGACGCCGCGTTCATCCAGAACATCGCCATGAGCTTTGCTGCCATCCTGTCCGCCGAATACGCCGACAAGCTGCTGGCCGAAGGCAAGCCGAGCGACATCAACCAGAAGCCGATCGGCACCGGGCCGTTCGTGTTCAAGAGCTACCAGAAAGACTCCAACATCCGTTACAGCGGCAACAAGCAGTACTGGGACCCGAGCCGGGTCAAGCTCGACAACCTGATTTTCGCCATCAACACCGACGCCTCGGTGCGGGTGCAGAAACTCAAGGCCAACGAGTGCCAGATCACCCTGCACCCACGTCCCGCCGATGTCGAAGCGCTGAAGAACGACGCGAATCTCAAGCTCATCGAAAAGCCTGGCTTCAACCTCGGCTACATCGCCTACAACGTGCGCCACAAGCCATTCGACCAGCTCGAAGTGCGCCAGGCGCTGGACATGGCGGTGAACAAACAAAGCATTCTCAACGCCGTTTACCAAGGCGCCGGTCAACTGGCGCAAAACGCCATGCCGCCGACCCAATGGTCCTACGACGAGACCATTAAAGACGCCACCTACAACCCGGAAAAAGCCAAGGAACTGCTCAAGGCTGCCGGCGTGAAAGAAGGCACCGAAATTACCCTGTGGGCGATGCCGGTTCAGCGTCCCTACAACCCCAACGCCAAGTTGATGGCCGAGATGCTCCAGGCTGACTGGGCGAAGATCGGTCTCAAAGTGAAGATCGTCAGCTACGAATGGGGCGAGTACATCAAGCGCACCAAGAATGGCGAGCACGACGTCAGCCTGATTGGCTGGACCGGTGACAATGGGGACCCGGACAACTGGCTTGGCACGCTTTACAGCTGCGACGCCATTGGCGGCAACAACTACTCCCAATGGTGTGATCCGGCTTACGACAAGCTGATCAAGCAGGCCAAGGTCGTCACCGACCGTGACCAGCGCACTGTGCTTTACAAACAGGCTCAGCAGTTGCTCAAGCAGCAAGTGCCGATCACGCCTGTCGCTCACTCGACGGTCAACCAGCCGTTAAGCGCCAAAGTCGAAGGATTCAAGGTGAGTCCTTTTGGCCGCAACGTGTTCTCGGGCGTCAGTATCGACAAATAACCGATTAGCCAAAAAACGCTGGGGGCGGATTCCGCCCTCACGCAAGCGTATTGCCGTTATTTGCCGATCAGGCCGACAGCAAACGTTTGCGAAGCCTTGTATGAGTTCCAAAACCAATAGCCGGATCACAAAAAAAGACCGGTATAAAAAAAGAAAGAAAGGAGCTTCACCCATGAAACTGAGCAGCACCGCGTTATTGGCCCTGGCCATCAGCAGCGTTACCGCCACGGCCTACGCTGAGTCCCAGAGTCAGGCTTTCACACCGGTCACCGTCAAGGAAAAGAGCGCCCAAAGCGAAGCCACCGGCTTTGTCGAAGGGCAATCGGTCACCGGTTCCACGCGTAACTGGTATGCGAATGAGTCGTTCAAGCGGGGCGCGACGCTCAACTATCGTAAAAATGGTGAGACTCACACGACTGACCGCCGCATCAACTGGGTGCAAGGCACGATCATCAAGTACAACTCGGGCTTCACCGAAGGCACCGTAGGCTTCAGCACCGAAATCGCGGCCTACAACGCAATCGCCCTGGACCGTGATCGTAAAGACCTCGCGTCCGGCAACGGCGGTGCGCCTGAGCCAGGTCGCTCCGGCCGTGGTAACAACCGTACGCTGACTGAAAATGGCGGTGACGCTGTTGATCAGTGGAGCAAACTGGGCCTGGCCAACGTCAAGGCACGCGTCTCCAACACCACACTGACGGCTGGTCGCCAGAATTTCAGCAGCCCGCAAGTGGATGTCATCGGTAACCGTCCCCTGCCTTCGAGCTTCGAAGGTGTGACCCTGCACAGCGAAGAGCTGGAAAACCTCTCCTTCGACCTCGGCACCTTCGACCGTAACTCGCCGCGTACCGAACAGAGCCAGCGCAAGTTCCGCTCCGAATACGGCGACGGTACTGCCGAAGCGGATCACGTCAACACCGCCGGTATCACCTATCAGCCGTTCGCCAGCCTGACCACCAGTCTGTGGGGCACCCAGGCTGAAGACCTGTGGAACCAGTACTACTTCGGCGCCAGCCATGTGTTGGGC
This sequence comes from Pseudomonas sp. IT-P44, assembly GCF_949768225.1. Lineage (NCBI taxonomy): Bacteria > Pseudomonadati > Pseudomonadota > Gammaproteobacteria > Pseudomonadales > Pseudomonadaceae > Pseudomonas > Pseudomonas sp. IT-P44. The sequence goes on from NZ_CATKQM010000090.1 coordinate 138,782, forward strand.
GACAGCTCGATCCTGAGCCTGACCACCGGCCTGAACTACTACAAAACCGTCGACGAAGGTAAAGCCAAGCTCGGCCAGATCGACAACGACACCTACTCCCTGTCGTTCGGCCTGACCCACCAGGCTCACAGCCTGACCTTCTCGTACCAGGAAGTGAACGGTAACGAGTACTTCGACTACCTGCACGAAACCAACGGCATCTACCTGGCCAACTCCCTGTTGTCGGACTTCAACGGCCCGAACGAGAAATCCTTCCAGGTCGCCTACGGCCTGAACATGGCTGAATACGGCGTTCCAGGCCTGAAGTTCAACATCTACCAAGCGCGCGGCTGGGGCATCGACGGTACTCACTACAACAGCACCGGCTACGGCGACGTGAAAGGAATGGACGGCGAGCACCATTACGAATACGGCATCGGTGCTTCGTACGCCGTGCAGAGTGGCCCGCTCAAGGCGACCGCGATCCGCGCGACCTACACCGCTCACCGCGCCAGCGAAAACCAGGCGGATGGCAGCCTCAACGAGTTCCGTCTCGTGACCACCATCCCGTTCAACGTTCTGTAATGCACCCGCCGAACGGCTGATTCAGTGACGAATCTACCGTTCGGCTTTTGTCCTTAACTGATTGCAGAGGGCTCTTGATGAAAATGCTTCCCCTACGTGCGGCCATCGCTGCCGCGTTGCTGAGTGTTGCCGTTGGCGTCTCGGCCAAACCCTTGGTGGTTTGCACCGAAGCCAGTCCGGAAGGCTTCGACATGGTTCAATACACGACTGCAGTCACAGCCGATGCGGTGGCCGAAACCATCTTCAACCGCCTGGCGGACTTCAAGCCCGGTACCACCGAAGTGATTCCGGCACTGGCCGAGTCCTGGGACATCAGCGAAGACGGCCTGACCTACACGTTCCACCTGCGCAAAGGCGTCAAGTTTCACACCACCGAATACTTCAAGCCGACCCGCGACATGAACGCCGACGACGTGGTCTGGAGCTTCCAGCGTCAACTGGACCCGAATCACCCGTGGCACAAACTGTCGAGCGTGGGCTTCCCGTACTTTGAAAGCATGGGCTTCAAGGAACTGCTGAAAAGCGTCGAGAAAGTTGACGACAACACGGTCAAATTCACCCTGACCCGCCGCGAAGCGCCGTTCCTGGCCGACATCGCCATGGCCTTCTCCTCGATTTACCCTGCCGAGTACGCCGACCAGCTGCTCAAGGCGAACAAGACCGGCGACCTCAACAACAAACCGGTCGGCACCGGCCCGTTCGTTTTCCAGCGTTACGCCAAGGACGCCCAGGTTCGCTTCAAGGCCAACCCGGACTACTTCCGTGGCAAGCCGCCGGCTGACTCGTTGATCCTGGCCATCGCCACCGATAACAACGTGCGCCTGCAAAAGCTCAAGGCCAACGAGTGCCAGGTTGCGCTGTATCCGAAGCCGGATGACATCCCGAGCATCAAGAAAGACGCCAAACTGAGCGTCGATGAACTGAACGCGATGACCGTTTCGTACATCGCCATGAACACCACGCACAAATACATGAGCGACGTGCGGGTGCGCAAAGCCATCGACATCGCCTTCGATAAAGAGGCTTATGTCAACGCGCTGTTTGGTAAAGGCAATGCGACAGTGGCGGTCAACCCGTTCCCGGACACGCTGCTGGGCTACAACCACAGCCTGAAAAACCCGGCCCGTGATCTGGACAGGGCTCGCGCCCTGCTCAAGGAAGCCGGCGTACCGGAAGGCACCACCTTCACCCTGTTCACCCGCAACGGTGGTGGCCCGACCAACCCGAATCCGATGCTCGGCGCGCAGATGATGCAGGCTGACCTGGCCAAGGTCGGGATCAAGATCGACATTCGCGTGATGGAATGGGGCGAAATGCTCAAACGCGCGAAAAACGGCGAGCACGACATGGTTTCCGCCGGATGGGCGGGTGATAACGGCGACCCGGATAACTTCCTGACGCCTATGCTCAGTTGCGAAGCCGCGAAGAACGGCGAAAACTATGCACGCTGGTGCAATGACAAGTTCCAGGCGCTGATCGACCAGGCTCGCGAAAAAACCGATCCGGCCGAGCGGGCAGCGCTGTACGAGCAGGCCCAGGTTATTTTTAACCAGGACCAGCCATGGATCAGCATGGCGCACACTAGAATGTTCACCGCTATGCGCAACAACGTAGAGGGCTATCACATTAGCCCCCTCACCACTAATAACTTCGCCACCACCCAGGTGAAGTAGATAAGAAAACTCCCGGTGTCCCTGACTCCAGGGACACCAGGCACGCCTAACCGGCTGATGAGGTACACCAGAAGATGTTTAGTTTTATTGCCCGCCGATTGGGGTTATTGATCCCCACGTTCTTCGGCATCACCTTGCTGACTTTCGCGTTGATTCGCATGATTCCAGGCGACCCCGTGGAAGTAATGATGGGCGAACGACGAGTCGACCCCGAAATGCATGCTCAGGCAATGGAACGCCTAGGTCTGAACAAACCGCTGTATGCCCAATACCTGGACTACATCGGCAAACTGGCTCACGGCGATCTCGGCGAATCCCTGCGTACCCGTGAAAGCGTGTGGAGCGAGTTCAGCTCTCTATTCCCCGCGACCCTGGAACTGTCCATGGCCGCCCTGTTGTTCGCCGGCATCCTGGGCCTTCTGGCCGGGGTGATCGCGGCACTCAAGCGAGGATCCCTGTTCGACCACGGGGTGATGGGCATCTCCCTGGCGGGATATTCGATGCCGATCTTCTGGTGGGGCCTGATCCTGATCATGTTCTTCTCGGTGTCCCTGGGCTGGACCCCGGTGTCCGGGCGGATCGACCTGCTCTATGACATCGAGCCGCGCACCGGCTTCATGCTCATCGACACGCTGCTGGCCGATGACGTCGGTGCGTTCCTCGATGCCCTGCATCACCTGATCCTGCCGGCCATCGTGCTCGGCACCATCCCGCTGGCGGTGATTGCGCGGATGACCCGTTCTTCGATGCTCGAAGTGCTGCGCGAAGACTACATCCGGACCGCCAAGGCCAAAGGCCTGTCGCCGTCGCGCGTAGTGTTCGTGCACGGCCTGCGCAACGCGCTGATTCCGGTACTGACCGTGGTCGGCCTGCAAGTCGGCACATTGCTGGCCGGTGCGGTCCTGACCGAAACCATCTTCTCGTGGCCCGGCATCGGCAAATGGCTGATCGAAGCCATTGGCGCACGGGATTATCCCGTGGTGCAAAACGGCATCCTGTTAATCGCCTGCCTGGTGATTCTGGTGAACTTCATCGTGGACATCCTCTACGGCTTCGCCAACCCACGCATCCGTCACCAGCGCTGAGATCATGACCATGACCACTCCAGCTTCAACTGCAAATCAAGCGGTAACAGTCGATCAAAGCCTGCTGTACCCGTCCCCGTACAAAGAATTCTGGCAAGCGTTCTCCAAGAACAAAGGCGCCGTCGCCGGCCTGATGTTCATGTTGCTGGTGATCTTCTGCGCGATCTTCGCGCCGTGGGTCTCGCCACATAACCCAAGCGAGCAATACCGTGACTTCCTGCTGACCCCGCCGTCCTGGCTGGAAGGCGGGCAAATCCAGTTCCTGCTCGGCACCGATGAACTGGGCCGCGACCTGCTGTCGCGCCTGATCAACGGTTCGCGCCTGTCCCTGCTGATCGGCTTGTCGTCGGTGGTGATGTCGCTGATCCCGGGCATCCTGCTCGGTCTGTTCGCCGGCTTCTTCCCGCGCATCCTTGGCCCGACCATCATGCGTCTGATGGACATCATGCTGGCCCTGCCCTCGCTGCTGCTGGCTGTGGCGATTGTCGCCATCCTCGGCCCTGGCCTGATCAACACCATCATTGCCATCGCCGTGGTTTCGTTGCCGTCCTATGTTCGTCTGACCCGCGCTGCGGTGATGGGCGAGCTGAACCGCGACTACGTGACCGCCGCGCGCCTGGCCGGTGCCGGTCTGCCACGCCTGATGTTCGTCACCGTGCTGCCCAACTGCATGGCGCCGCTGATCGTTCAGGCCACCCTGAGTTTCTCCTCGGCGATTCTCGATGCCGCAGCCCTTGGCTTCCTGGGCCTTGGCGTACAACCGCCAACCCCTGAGTGGGGCACCATGCTGGCTTCGGCTCGCGACTACATCGAACGCGCCTGGTGGGTAGTAAGCCTGCCTGGTTTGACCATTTTGCTCAGCGTGCTGGCAATCAACTTGATGGGCGACGGCCTGCGCGATGCGCTGGACCCGAAACTCAAGAACGCCGCCTGAGGAGATTCAAATGTCACTGTTAGAAATCAAGAATCTCAACGTTCGCTTCGGCGACAAGAACGCCGTTCCGGTGGTCGACGGGCTCGACATTTCCGTGGACAAAGGCGAAGTGCTGGCCATCGTTGGCGAGTCGGGTTCGGGTAAATCCGTGACCATGATGGCGCTGATGGGCCTGATCGAGCATCCGGGGATCGTCACCGCCGACGCCCTGAATTTCGACGGCAAGAACATGCTCAAGCTCAGCAACCGTCAGCGTCGGCAAATCGTCGGCAAAGACCTGGCCATGGTCTTCCAGGACCCGATGACCGCGCTGAACCCGAGCTACACCGTCGGTTTCCAGATCGAAGAAGTGCTGCGCCTGCACCTGAAAATGTCCGGCAAGCAAGCGCGCAAACGCGCCATCGAACTGTTGGAAAAAGTGGAAATCCCGGGCGCCGCCAGCCGTATGGAGGCCTACCCGCATCAACTGTCGGGCGGTATGAGCCAGCGTGTTGCGATCGCCATGGCGATTGCCGGCGAGCCGAAACTGCTGATCGCCGACGAACCGACCACCGCTTTGGACGTGACGATTCAGGCGCAGATCATGGACCTGCTGCTGGCGTTGCAGAAAGAGCAGAACATGGGCCTGGTGCTGATCACTCACGACCTCGCGGTCGTGGCCGAAACCGCCCAGCGTGTGTGCGTGATGTACGCCGGCCAGGCCGTAGAAGTCGGTCATGTGCCACAACTGTTCGACATTCCGGCGCACCCGTACAGCGAAGCGCTGCTCAAGGCGATTCCGGAACACAGCCTCGGCGCCTCACGCCTGTCGACACTGCCGGGCATCGTTCCCGGTCGTTACGACCGTCCGCAAGGCTGCCTGCTGTCGCCGCGCTGCCCGTATGTGCAGGACAGCTGCCGTGCGCAGCGTCCGGCCCTTGACCCGAAAAGCAACAGCCTCGCCCGCTGCTTCTACCCGCTGAACCAGGAGGTGGCGTAATGGCCGTCGTACTTACCGCCCGCGACCTCACCCGTCACTACGAAGTGTCCCGCGGCCTGTTCAAGGGCCATGCGACCGTACGCGCCCTGAACGGTGTGTCGTTCGAACTGGAAGCCGGCAAGACCCTCGCTGTCGTGGGCGAATCCGGTTGCGGCAAATCCACCCTGGCCCGCGCCCTGACGCTGATCGAAGAGCCGTCTTCCGGCTCCTTGAAAATCGCCGGGCAGGAAGTCGCCGGGGCTGACAAGGCTCAACGCAAACAACTGCGCAAAGACGTGCAGATGGTGTTCCAGAGCCCGTACGCCTCGTTGAACCCTCGGCAGAAAGTCGGCGATCAACTCGCCGAACCTCTGCTGATCAACACCAGCCTCAGCGCAGCCGAGCGTCGCGAGAAAGTGCAGGCGATGATGAAGCAGGTGGGGTTGCGCCCTGAGCATTACCAGCGCTATCCGCACATGTTCTCCGGCGGTCAGCGCCAGCGGATCGCCCTCGCCCGCGCCATGATGCTGCAGCCTAAAGTGCTGGTCGCGGACGAACCGACCTCGGCGCTGGACGTGTCGATCCAGGCGCAGGTGCTGAACCTGTTCATGGACCTGCAGCAAGAGTTCAACACCGCCTACGTGTTCATCTCGCACAACCTGGCCGTGGTGCAACACGTTGCCGATGACGTGATGGTGATGTACCTCGGTCGCCCGGTGGAAATGGGCCCGAAAAACGACATCTACGAGCGTCCGCTGCACCCGTACACCCAGGCGTTGCTGTCGGCCACACCGACCATTCACCCGGACCCGAACAAGCCGAAGATCAAGATCGTCGGCGAGTTGCCCAACCCGCTGAACCCGCCGTCGGGCTGCGCTTTCCACAAGCGCTGCCCGTACGCAACCGACCGTTGCAAAACCGAAGAGCCAGCCCTGCGCCCTCTCGATAATCGCCAGGTGGCTTGCCACTACGCCGAGCAGTTCCTCGACGGCGCGGCATAACAGCGGGCTGAAAAAACCTGTAGGAGCGAGCCTGCTCGCGATGGAGTGTCAGCCAACACGGCTGTTACTGATACTCCATCGCGAGCAGGCTCGCTCCTACAAGGGATAGGTGTTCTGTTCAAAAACCTCTTCTGCTTCGATTGCGCGTCAATCGGGTCGAAGGGGTTTTATTTTGCCTGCTATTCAGGCCCCTTCTTCCTCATCACTGTCCGGTTCGTCAGTGGTCGTATCATCATCGTCCGCACTGCCGCCCTGCCCCTGATCACCGGGCTCTGATTCGGACTTGGCGATCATCATGCCGGGGTGCGTCACCTGCCCGCTCGATGCCTGGCTTTCGTGATCCTCACACTCGGCCCAGACCGCCGAACTACCGAGGGCCAGCATCAGCAAAACCTTCAACAGCAGCACAACGCGTAGCAACCTGTTCATAGTCGATTCCATCCTTTTGCAGGTGAAACATCTGTACCTGTCTGGCGCTCTTTGAAATCTAGTTCCGATCAGCCGGGTTCTCCAGATAGGACGCTAACGAAGAGACGGAATGCGCTGGCTTTAGAGATTGGTTGTGAATATGGCCTATAACCAAACCCGCTAACACGATGCTTTTCTGTAGGAGCCAGCTTGCTGGCGATGGTCGTTAACGATAACGCGCGCTGTCAGGATTAACGCGGCGTTCTCTGGTCCATCGCCAGCAAGCTGGCTCCTACAGGGGGGGGATTTATGCCGGGCATTAAAAAACCCCGGTGCTTTCGCGACCGGGGCTTTTGGTTTTGCAGCTCAGCGCTTAGTGGTGCTCACGCGTCGCACGGAATTTCACGTCCGGCCAGCGCTCTTCCATCAGCGCCAGGTTAACGCGGGTCGGCGCCAGGTAGGTCAGGTGACCACCGCCATCGACCGCGAGGTTTTCCACGGCCTTGACCCGGAACTCCTCGAACTTCTTCTTATCGTCGCAATCGATCCAGCGCGCGGAGTACACGGTGATCGGCTCGTAGGAGCACTCAACCTTGTATTCCTCTTTCAAGCGGCTGGCGACCACGTCGAACTGCAGCACACCGACGGCGCCGAGGATGATGTCGTTGCTGCGCTCAGGGAAGAACACCTGGGTCGCGCCTTCTTCCGCCAACTGCTGCAAGCCTTGGCGCAGTTGCTTGGATTTCAGCGGATCACGCAGACGCACGCGACGGAACAGTTCCGGGGCGAAGTGCGGGATACCGGTGAAGCCCAGGACTTCGCCCTCGGTGAAGGTGTCGCCGATCTGGATGGTGCCGTGGTTGTGCAGGCCGATGATGTCGCCGGCAAACGCTTCTTCCAGTTGCTCACGCTCGGAGGAGAAGAACGTCAGGGCATCGCCGATCCGCACGTCCTTGCCGGTGCGCACGTGGCGCATCTTCATGCCTTTTTCGTACTTGCCGGAGCAAATGCGCATAAAGGCGATACGGTCGCGGTGTTTCGGGTCCATGTTCGCCTGGATCTTGAACACGAAGCCGCTGAATTTCTCTTCGACCGGCTCCACGGTGCGCTCGTTGGCGACACGGGCCAGCGGTTTCGGCGCCCAGTTGACCACGGCGTCGAGCACGTGATCGACACCGAAGTTGCCCAGTGCGGTACCGAAGAACACCGGAGTCAGTTGGCCGTCGAGGAATTCCTGCTGGTTGAATTCGTGGCAGGCGCCCTGCACCAGTTCCAGTTGATCAACGAAGCGATCGTACTCGTCGCCCAAGTGCGCGCGGGCTTCATCGGAGTCGAGCTTTTCGATGATTTTCACATCGGTGCGCTCGTGGCCGTGACCGGCGGTGTACACGATGATGTAGTCGTCGGCGAGGTGATAAACGCCTTTGAAATCGCGGTAGCAACCGATCGGCCAGGTGATCGGCGCGGCCTTGATTTTCAGGACCGCTTCGATTTCGTCGAGCAGTTCGATCGGGTCGCGGATGTCACGGTCGAGTTTGTTGATGAAGCTGACGATCGGCGTGTCACGCAGACGGCAAACGTCCATCAGCGCGATGGTCCGTGGCTCTACACCCTTACCGCCGTCGAGGACCATCAATGCCGAGTCCACTGCCGTCAGGGTGCGGTAGGTATCTTCGGAGAAGTCTTCGTGGCCCGGGGTGTCGAGCAGGTTGATCATGTGATCGCGATACGGGAACTGCATGACCGACGTGGTAATCGAGATACCCCGCTGCTTTTCCATTTCCATCCAGTCGGAGGTGGCATGGCGGTCGGACTTGCGAGACTTCACCGTGCCGGCAACCGCAATCGCCTTGCCCATCAGCAAGAGCTTCTCGGTGATGGTGGTTTTACCGGCATCGGGGTGGGAAATAATGGCGAAAGTGCGGCGTTTCGCGACTTCGGCGGCCTGTTTGGTCATGGGAAATCGCCTGGCGGTGATTCAAAAAAGGGCGGCGAGTATAGCGCAAACCGACCGTCACGGACCACCGCCCGCCCGGACGCATAGATCTTTGTAGGAGCCGGCTTGCTGGCGATCGCATCACCTCGGTGCACCTGACAAACCGAGGTGATTCCATCGCCAGCAAGCCGGCTCCTACAGGTGGGTGTTATGGCATCGGGCAGGTACGCGTCGGCATCAAGGGTGGCTATCTGCTGCTAATTATGGAACCTTTTAAAAGGTGGAGGCGTCCACTCCCCTGTTACGGCACTCGTCCCAGGGGCTGAAAAATCAGCAAGTTAGCCTGACGAGGCTGCGCTTATGGCTCGATTCATGTCCCTTCGCGGACATAGAACGCGCTGCTTCTCGCGAACGCTTACTTCGGCAGCCAGGACTGGCATTGCCACACGAAGCTGCGTTCGCCGACAAAGAAAAAAGGAGTCCGCCTGTGGCTATTCGCTATGGCAAAGGGCTGACAGGAGGTGCGGTTGTCGTCGCCCTTCTGGCCCTGCTGGTCCACTGGATTGGCATCAACACGATCGAACAGTACCGCGACGATTTGTTGTTTTACCTGCAAGCTCATCTGATTCTCGTCCTCGCCTCCATGCTGGCCGCCCTTGTTGTGGGCATACCCGCCGGTATCTTCCTCAGCCGTCCGACCATGGTGGGACGCGCCGAACGCTTCATGCAGATCTTCAACATCGGCAACACCGTGCCGCCTCTCGCCGTACTGGCCATTGCCCTGGGGATTCTGGGCATCGGCAGCGGCCCCGCGATCTTCGCCCTGTTCCTCGCCTCGCTGTTGCCGATCGTGCGCAACACCTATGAAGGCCTGAAAAATGTTCAGGGTTCCCTCAAGGAAGCGGCCGTCGGCATCGGCATGACGCCGACTCAAGTGCTGTGGCAGGTCGAACTGCCGAACGCCGTGCCGATCATCATCGGCGGTGTGCGTGTGGCGCTGGCGATCAACGTCGGTACCGCACCGCTGGCGTTCCTGATTGGCGCCAACAGCCTGGGCAGCCTGATTTTCCCCGGCATCGCCCTGAACAATCAGCCGCAACTGCTGCTCGGCGCGGCCTGCACCGCCCTGCTGGCCTTGCTGCTCGACGGCCTGGTGACACTCGCCAGCCGCCTCTGGCTCGAACGCGGCTTGCGCCCGTCTTAAGCCTCGGCAAAGGAATAATCATGAAGACATCAAGCTTTTTACTAGGCTGCGTTCTGCTGTTCTCGGGAATCGCCCAAGCCGCTGAAAAACCGGTGATCCGCATCGGCGCCCGGGTGTTCACCGAACAAACCCTGCTCGCGGAAATCACCTCCCAGTACCTGCGCGCCAAGGGTTATGACACCCAGGTGACTGGCGGTCTGGGCAGCAACCTCGCTCGCAGCGCCCACGAAAGTGGCCAACTGGATCTGATGTGGGAATACACCGGCGTCTCACTGGTGGCCTACAACCATGTCACCGAAAAACTCGACAGCGCTCAGTCCTACGCCAAGGTGAAAGAACTCGACGCGAAAAAAGGCCTCGTATGGCTGACCCCGTCGAAGTTCAGCAACACCTACGCCCTGGCCCTGCCGGAAAAAACCGCGAAGGCCTACCCGCAGATCAACACCATCAGCGAACTGAACACGGTGATGCAGGCTGAGGCGAAGACTAATCACCTGGTCGCGCTGGACACCGAGTTCGCCAACCGCTCCGACGGTCTGGACGGCATGGTCGACCTCTACAGCATGAACCTGACGCGCAAAAACATCCGCCAGATGGATGCAGGCCTGGTCTACACCGCCCTGCGCAACGGCCAGGTGTTCGCCGGCCTGGTCTACACCACCGACGGTCGCTTGAACGCCTTCAAGTTGAAACTGCTTGAAGACGACAAGCACTACTTCCCGGACTACACCGCCGCGCCGGTGGTGCGTCAGGTTTACCTCGATGCCCACCCGAAACTGGCGCAAGAGATCAAGCCGCTGGCCGAGCTGTTCGATGACGAAACCATGCGCCAGCTCAACGCGCGGGTCGATGTCGATCACGAAAGCCCTTCATCCGTTGCCGCCGATTTCCTGCGCCAGCACCCCATCAACTAAGGAGGAAAAGTCATGGAATTTCTCAACGCCTTTTCCCATCTCGACTGGCCGCAGGTGCTGCATCTGACCTGGCAGCACATCACCCTGGTCGGCATCGCCGTGACCCTGGCGATTCTGGTCGGCGTGCCACTGGGCATTCTGATGACGCGTTTCCCGACGCTCGCCGGCCCCTTGCAAGCCAGCGCCACGGTGCTGCTGACCGTGCCGTCGATTGCACTGTTCGGTCTGCTGCTGCCGTTCTACTCCAAATTCGGCCAGGGCCTGGGGCCGATGCCGGCGATCACGGCAGTGTTTCTGTACTCGCTGCTGCCGATCATGCGTAACACCTACCTCGCCCTGACCAACGTCGAACCGGGCATTCGCGAAGCCGCACGCGGCATCGGCATGACCTTCGGCCAGCGCCTGCGCATGGTCGAACTGCCCATCGCCGTGCCGGTGATCCTCGCCGGCGTGCGCACCGCCGTGGTCATGAACATCGGTGTAATGACCATCGCCGCGACCATCGGCGCCGGTGGCCTCGGTGTCCTCATTCTCGCTTCCATCAGCCGCAGCGACATGTCGATGCTGATCGTCGGCGCCGTGCTGGTCAGCCTGCTGGCCATCTTCGCCGACCTGCTTCTGCAATGGCTGCAACGCACGCTGACTCCAAAAGGACTGCTCAAATGATCGAACTTCAAAACCTCAGCAAGACTTTCCAAAGCAACGGCAAAGATGTGAAAGCCGTGGACTCGGTCAGCCTGACCGTCAATGAAGGCGAAATCTGTGTGTTCCTCGGGCCATCGGGCTGCGGCAAAAGCACCACGCTGAAGATGATCAACCGCCTGATCAAGCCGACCTCGGGCAAGATCCTGATCAACGGCGAAGACACCACCGACCTCGACGAAGTGACCCTGCGTCGCAACATCGGTTACGTGATCCAGCAGATCGGTCTGTTCCCGAACATGACCATCGAGGAAAACATCACCATCGTTCCGCGCCTGCTGGGCTGGGACAAACAGAAGTGCCACGACCGCGCCCGCGAGTTGATGAGCATGATCAAGCTTGAGCCCAAGCAGTATTTGAATCGTTATCCGCGCGAATTGTCCGGTGGTCAGCAGCAACGGATCGGCGTGATTCGCGCACTGGCGGCGGATGCGCCGTTGCTGCTGATGGATGAACCGTTCGGCGCGGTCGACCCGATCAACCGCGAGATGATCCAGAACGAGTTCTTCGAGATGCAACGGGCACTGAACAAGACCGTGATCATGGTCAGCCACGACATCGACGAAGCGATCAAGCTGGGCGACAAGATTGCAATCTTCCGCGCCGGCAAGCTGTTGCAGATCGATCACCCGGACACGCTGCTGGCGCACCCGGCGGACGACTTTGTCAGCAACTTCGTCGGCCAGGACAGCACGCTCAAGCGTCTGCTGCTGGTGAAGGCCGAAGACGCGGCGGACAACGCACCGTCCGTCAGCCCGGAGACGCCGGTGGCTGAAGCGCTGGAGTTGATGGATGAACATGACCGTCGTTATGTCGTGGTCACGGACGGTGAGAACAAGGCGCTCGGTTATGTACGACGTCGCGACCTGCACCGTCAGACCGGGGCTTGCGCGCAGTACCTGCGTGAGTTCAATGCCACGGCAGCGTACGACGAGCATTTGCGTATCCTGCTGTCGCGGATGTACGAGTTCAATCGTTCGTGGTTGCCGGTGATGGATGCCGAGCGGGTGTTTTTGGGGGAGGTGACGCAGGAGTCGATTGCGGCCTATCTGAGCTCAGGACGTTCACGAGGCATGAAAACCAATATCGTGTCGCCGGCCGAGGCAGTCGCCTGACAGCCTGAATCGCTGGGTAAAAATGCAAAACCTGTGGGAGCGAGCCTGCTCGCGATAGCGCATGGTCAGCCAACGACGATGTTGAATTTGAAATTGCCATCGCGAGCAGGCTCGCTCCCACAAAAACCGCACAGCCTGTGACCGGAAAAAAATATCAACACCTGCCTCGGCAAGCGGCCTCTAAAAAGGTCCGCCGAAACAGTCAAAAAATCGCTCAGCCGACCTTTTCGCAGCTATCGTCGCCGATGTTGACGCCATCGCAGTTATCTTTGAGTTGGCAGACATAAGCGTCGAACGTGCAGGTATTTTTAACACTTCAGATTTCCTCGGGAACATCGGCCTGTCATCTGTGTCGAGTACAAGGAGAGCTGGCGGCAACGTGCGTCAGACAAGTGCAAAAACGCGACATTTTTTGTTGATCTCAAGCCCCTCACGCCCTAAAGTTCGCGCCGAACGTCCATGCTGGAAACGATCCATCCGGCTCAAGTACTGACGACGAGACAGCAAGGCCAAGGGAAAGCACCGCTTCCCATGGCCTTTTTGCTTTCGGCGACATGCCTTGGGAAGTAGGCGAACCAAAGTGGGGATACGGAGGACGTTCAGGAGGGTGTGTCATCAATGAAATCACGAGTGCGCCGGAGCCTGCTTTTGCGCAGGGCAAGGCGCGAGGCCCGCGGTTTGGTTGTTCCAAATAAGGGACGAGCAACGCAGCCCTGCGCAAAAGCAGGCCCGGCCCTTCGGGTTGTGCCTGAGCGCGCGCCATGCTGCGTTGCAGGCCTTGCGAAGGGAATGACCATTAGCGGCGGCCTGCGCCTTGCCTGGCACGCGCTCAGGCGCAACGCACTCGCGATTTCATTGATGACACACCCTCGCACCCATTGATTAATCTAGTTTGCCAGTAGGAGTTCCCAGCATGTCGATCAACGTCGAAGACTATTTCGCGCGCGATACCTTTCAGAAAATGAAGGCATTCGCCGACAAACAAGAAACCCCGTTCGTGGTTATCGACACCGCGATGATCAGCCAGGCCTATGACGACCTGCGCGCCGGTTTCGAATTCGCCAAGGTCTACTACGCCGTCAAGGCCAACCCGGCCGTCGAAATCATCGACCTGCTCAAAGAGAAAGGCTCGAATTTCGACATCGCCTCGATCTACGAGCTCGATAAAGTGATGAACCAGGGCGTTGGCCCGGATCGCATCAGCTACGGCAACACCATCAAGAAATCCAAGGACATCCGCTACTTCTACGAGAAGGGCGTGCGTCTGTATGCCACCGACTCCGAAGCCGACCTGCGCAACATCGCCAAGGCTGCACCTGGCTCGAAAGTCTACGTGCGCATCCTCACCGAAGGCTCGACCACCGCAGACTGGCCTTTGTCGCGCAAATTCGGCTGCCAGACCGACATGGCCATGGACCTGCTGATCCTCGCTCGCGACCTGGGCCTGGTGCCTTACGGCATCTCGTTCCACGTCGGCTCGCAACAGCGCGACATCAGCGTCTGGGACGCAGCGATCGCCAAGGTCAAAGTGATCTTCGAGCGTCTGAAAGAAGAAGACGGCATCCACCTGAAGCTGATCAACATGGGCGGCGGCTTCCCGGCCAACTACATCACCCGCACCAACAGCCTGGAAACCTACGCTGAAGAAATCATCCGTTTCCTCAAGGAAGACTTCGGCGACGATCTGCCGGAAATCATCCTGGAACCGGGCCGTTCGCTGATCGCCAACGCCGGCATCCTGGTCAGTGAAGTGGTGTTGGTTGCACGCAAATCCCGCACCGCCGTCGAGCGCTGGGTGTACACGGATGTGGGCAAGTTCTCCGGCCTGATCGAAACCATGGACGAAGCCATCAAGTTCCCGATCTGGACCGAAAAGAAAGGCGAAGTGGAAGAAGTGGTTATCGCCGGCCCGACCTGCGACAGCGCCGACATCATGTACGAAAACTACAAGTACGGTTTGCCGCTGAACCTGGCGATCGGTGATCGTTTGTACTGGCTGTCGACCGGTGCGTACACCACCAGCTACAGCGCCGTCGAGTTCAATGGCTTCCCGCCGCTGAAGTCGTTCTACGTGTAATACCGCTTGCTGTAACAACAGAAGGTCCATGACATGTCATGGACCTTTTTTTATGCCCGGGACCAGTACCGCATTTGTTCAGCCATCGACTTGACCTCTCTCAGCACATGCTCGACCTGCGCCAGAGCGCAGTTCAATTGCGAGAGTTTAATAGTCGGCCTGACGTTACGTAATTCAAGCTCAGCTACCGTCAGAAAGTGCTGCATTGCATAGAGGAAGTCGCTCAGATTGTGAATCGCCGAGCAGGCCTCTGTCTTGATCGCGAACAGTTCACGCAGATGCTCGTTCGCCCGCGCCTGACGCGCCTGTGCAGAATCGCCTGGACTGGCAGCGCCACTCAGCCCGGGCAGGCCTGATCCGCCATCCACGTACCAGGCTTCAAGTCGGGAATAGCGCGAGTGGCACTCACAGGATTTCAACGTCAACGACCGGAAAAACCGCTCGAACACGTTCTGGATATCATTGTGCAATTCCTGCGGCACAGCCTTGAAGTCCAACAGTGCAGACTTGGTACGACCCAGGCGCAGAGAAAGCTCGAAAGCCAGGCCGTCGACATCACTGGGAGGAAACCAGATCCACCACTGCGATCGGGACAGGCTGAATAATTTGTAGTTCACGGAGCTGATACTGAAAGAGCGGCCTTGCTTGTGCGACAGTTTGGCCAGTATTCGGCACTCCACGGTAAACACCCCGATGTGGTGCAAGCTCTCGTCACACACCTTACCCAGCGCCGAAATATCAGCGTCAAGCCGTTCCAGATAACCGGTGCTGAATGAAGCCAGCACTTTAAGACGCTCAGCGTCAGGCCCTGGCGTCGGCACATGCCCCTGACGCTGCAAGTTGTCTGAATGGCTTTTCAGTTGATCCAGCGTGGCGGGAAGTGCGCGGAGGAAATCGAAGTATTTTTTCAACGCAACGAAATGCGTCTTCGCAAGCAAAAATTCATACATGGCAAATAACCTGATGACACTGACGAAGGCCAGCGTGGGAAACCGTCGCTGATCAATATCCGGCAGGGGTAGCGATGCTCGATGAAAGCCACCCCTGCCATCAGTGAATGCTGGCGTTACGGCAGTGAAACCGGCGTCAGAAAGCCAATGAACTGGTTCGCTTCTTTTATGGCCCTGGCACTGCGCGTCGCGACATCACCCGCCGTGTTGCCCTCCATGACCGTCAGGAATTGATTGAATGCAGCAACAGCCGGCTTGTACTCGCCCACATAACGCTGACGTTGGTCCTCCAGCGCATGAATCAAGTGGATAAACTCGATCTTGCCCACCGACTGATCGATATCCCGGTCTTTGAGCGCAATCTTTCGACCAAGCTCATTGACCTTGTCCTGCAGTTTGTTGCTTTCATGGATCATGTTGACGAACGTGATGCCTGCATTGATATCGTCCATGGCTTTCTTCAGCTCATCGATCACAAACATCACGATCTGAGCTTGCGGCGGCGCCATGCCCAGCTCTTTGAGCTTATCGATGGTCAAGGCAATGTCTTTGCCAATTTTCTCGATACCGGCTTTTTCGATTGCGCTGATTGCCTCGGACAAAACCTTGAGCTCACGTTGAAGCTTGACCTGAGTCTCGCCCAACGCTTGTTTGGACTCCCTGGCGTCGAGTTGGTCCTTTTCCAGACCCGCGATGTAGCCCAATGTGGTACGTCTGTCATACCCGTCGCTGATGTTGGCCAGGCGAATACTCACTTTGCTCGCCTCGCTGCGCGTGATGGCGAGCATTTTTTTCAATGCCGCAATGAGATCCTCTTCAATCTCGTCGAACTCCTCGGAACCCTCAACGGCACCGGTCAGTTCCTTTTCAAGCGCCACTAACTTACGAACCTTGGACTCCAGGTCCATCTTGCTGTTGAGGCTCGATTCACGCAGATCCCGGGCTGCGGCACCGACATCGCCGAGCAACCTTTGAAAGCGATCGAATACACCCGGCAAGTAATTGAGCCGGATAAAAAGGGCTTCGGCCGCGACAGCATCGTCACGCATCGCGTGATGGCTGTCCTTCAGAACCTGAAGATTGGGCTCCGGATAGTTCTGTTTGATGGAAAAAGTTGTCATTTTGGGTACCGCCCTTCCTTGGTCCTGGTTGTATTCCTGATCCGCTTCCTTGAACACTTCGATCAAGAGGTCCGCATCATTGTGGATTTGCACCCAAGGGCCGACGACCTCTCGGAATGACGACATGAAGCGCCTCAAACTCAGCGCATCGGTGATGCCCAACATGGCGTTCGACGACTCATCGACGTACCGATGCATGACATTCCAGACGTGTATGAGATTCTGCGTGGCCAGATCAGCATCAATGGCGATGACGGTCAGGTTTTGCAGATCCTGTTCGACACGCTTTAACGAACCGAGGGTCTGGTTCATGTTTCTCAGGACTTCAATGTCTTTGTCCTGCGCCGCGTTCAGTTCCTTGCGTTTGGCTCGTACTGCCTCCGCTTCGACACCGTAGTAAATAGCCATTCCCAAGCCGAAAAGATTCAAACCGGCTGCCGAACCCAGCGCCTTGTCGACCAACGCCTGGTATTGGGTATTCTTTTCCAGAATCTCTTCGGCACGACGGGCGATGACTTCATCGAGTTTCTTGACTTCCGCTGGATAGGAATTGGTTTGAATCAATGCCACTCGCAACTTGATACCTGGAAGCACTTTTTCACGCAGGTCATAACCAAACTTGTCCAAATCGGTTTTTATACCCCGGACACTCACCAGATTGGATGCAACCCTGTCGAATATTTTACCCAGGTAAAACCTCATGTCCGGAACCGTATCCGCATCAAGTTCTATACCGGGAAACTTATCGCCCAGTTCAAGTTGCAACTTTTTCAGTTGCTCCAGTGTTTTGACATTATATTGTTCAAGCAATGGACCGGACTTCAGATCGAGGTAGACCTCTTCCATGTCTTCGCCGTAGCGCTGCATGCTTGCGCCAAACAGCTTCAGTTCGGTCCCGGTGATCATGATGCGTTCGCGTAGCGGTGACCAGCGCCTGGCGTGATCACGAGTCTCGGCAAACGTCTTCAGGAAGTCGGCGGCCCTGAGTCCGTCACCGCCATCCTGGCCCGCACCGAAGCGCAGATAGTCGGTGACATCCTTCAATGTATAAGGAAGGGCCAAGCCTGCAGCTTCGTACCTGCGCAGATCAATGATCTGTTTTTTGGTCAGTAACAAACCGGCTTCACGCGTCACATTGTCCGCCTCCGCGTTGGACGCATCGGACAGGATCTTTGGAACTTCGGTTGCAAACTCGGTTATTTTCTCGTAGTTCGCTCCCTGTAAAGAGTGCTCCCACAACGTATCATTGCTCATAACTACTCCATTAACTATAGGCATGAATATATTTAAATAACTTAAAGCAGATCGTAACGGCGCGCTGTCAAATCCAATTTAACTGCGCCGAACAAAAGACTAATCCACTTATAAAAGTGCTGTCAAAGAAACCCTGAGGGGCATATATAAGAAAAGAATACAAACCTGCAAAACAACCCACTTCATGTTTATATGAAGCGTCTTTCAGGCTCGACCGAACAGTGTTTGTTCGTGATGGGCATACTCCTCAGCCAAACACTTGAGCGCAGGGTCGGACGCTTCACGCAAGCGTTGGACACTGACCCGCAGGAACCGCTGATTGCCGTTGACCATCGCCTGGCGCAACCAGGCCATTCCTTCGTCAAGCCTGCCCTGCTCCACCAAAACCGCGCCATGACTGAACTGCCCACGAAAATCCCCGGCATCGGCCGAGCGTCGATACCACTCGCGTGCGCCTTGCAGATCCGCGGGGCAAATCCGTCCTTCCTCCAGGTAACGCCCAAGCAGGTTCATCGACTTCGCATGGCCCAGCTCCGCAGCGCGGCGATAAAAACTCAGCGCTTGCGGCTGATCTTCGGTCACCCCGCGCCCGGTCGCCAGCAGGTTGGCGTAGTTGTACATCGCCCAATCCAGTCCGGCTTCAGCGCCGATGCGATAATGCTGCGCTGCAACTGAAGCATCTGCCGCACAACCCCAGCCATGTTCGTGACAGCGACCGAGCATGTTGCGCGCCATCAGGTGCCCGCGCTGAGCGGCTATCTCGAACCAGCGCAGCGCCAGCGGTTGATCCAGCGCGATGCCCTGTCCGTCCAGCAGAATCTGGCCGAGCAAGGCTTGCGCATCGAGCACGCCTTCGCGGGCAGCGATCAGGATTGCCTGAGCAGCACGCGCAGGACTTTCCTCAAGCATGGCTTTGAGGTGATCGCCGTCGAGCACTTCCTCGCGGCGCAGTTGAAAACTCATACCTCGACCCAGCGACGCAACAGGTTGTGATACGTGCCGGTCAGGCGGATCAGTGAAGGGTGGTCGGGCATGTCCTGCGTCAGTTGCTGGATCGCACCGTCCATCTCGAACAGCAAGGCGCGCTGGCTGTCTTCGCGGACCAGGCTTTGGGTCCAGAAGAATGAGGCGAACCGTGTACCACGGGTGACGGCATTGACCTTGTGCAGGCTGGTGCCGGGGTACAAGACCATGTCGCCGGCCGGCAACTTCACGCGCTGGGTGCCGTAGGTGTCCTGGATTTCCAGTTCGCCGCCGTCGTAGTCCTCCGGCTCACTGAAGAACAGGGTCGACGACAAATCCGTGCGCACGCGCTCGATGCTGCCTTTGGGCTGGCGTACGGCGTTGTCGATATGAAAATCGAAACTGCCGCCCGCTGTGTAACAGTTCAGCAACGGAGGAAAGACCTTGTGCGGTAACGCCGCCGACATGAACTGCGGATTTTTCCACAACCGTTCCAGCATCGCCGCGCCGACTTCCTTGGCCAGTGGATGACCTTCCGGCAGTTGCAGGTTGTGTTTGGCCTTGGCCGACTGGTAGCCGGCGGTGATCTTGCCGTCGGCCCAATCTGCCTGTTCCAGAGCCTCGCGGATGCGCTGCACTTCTTCTTTAGTGAACAAGCCGGGAATGTGCAGCAGCATGAGGACCACCTGAAGACAAAGGGGCGTCAATGGTATTGATTCTTATTGACACTGTAAAACCCCCATGACGAATGAAACAGCAAAAACCGTAAGGGTAAATTGTAAAGAATGTAAATTCAGTGCGAATAGAAACGTTTCGCAATTGATACATAGACGCGTCTACCCTATATTCCGCGGCCTCAAATCCTTGGGGAGGGGAATTCACATGTCACGCCAACAACCACAATTACCTGTCAATTCACCGCGTTTGCTCGCTTCTGCGATTGGCGTGGCAATCACCGCCGGCTCTGCGGGGCATATGGTTTTCGCGGCCGAAAAGACCGAAAAAGCGCCGAACAATGCGATTTCCCTGGACGCCACTGCCATCACCGGCGAAACACAGGACGATACCTCCTACAAGACCGATACCTCGGCCAACAAGAAATACACCGCACCGCTGCGTGAAACGCCGAAAAGTGTCACCGTGATTCCGCAGCAGGTGATCCGCGACACAGGCGCTACCAGCCTGGTCGACGCCTTGCGCACGACACCCGGCATCACCTTCGGTGCTGGCGAAGGCGGTAACCCGGCGGGCGACCGTCCGATCATTCGTGGCTTCAGCGCTGAAAGCGATACGTTCGTCGACGGCATGCGCGACCCGGCGTCCCAGAGCCGCGAAATCTTCAACGTAGAATCGATCGAAGTCAGCAAAGGCCCGGGGTCGGCCTACACCGGCGCCGGCTCCACCGGTGGCAGCCTGAACCTGGTGAGCAAGACCGCCAAACTGGGCAGTTTCTACAATGGCGGCTTCACCTGGGGCTCGGATCAGACCAAGCGCACCACACTCGACCTGAACCAGCAGATGACCGACACCTCGGCCTTCCGCCTGAACCTGATGAAACACGAAGCCAATGTCGCCGGCCGTGACACCGTGGACGTCAGCCGCTGGGGTGTCGCGCCGACGTTCGCCTTCGGCCTGGGCACCGATACCCGCATGACCCTCGGTTACTACCACGTTGAAACCGACGACATGCCGGACTACGGCATTCCGCTGACCCTGAACCCGGCCCGCAGCAAGTACAACGTCGACAAACCAGTGCATGTCGACCGCGACAACTTCTACGGCGTCACCAGCCGCGACTTCCGCGAGACCACCAATGACAGCGGCACCTTCAAGATCGAGCACGATCTGAATGAAGACCTGACCGTGTCCAACAGCTTCCGCATGTCCCGTTCGACGCTGGACTACATCGTCACCAACCCGGACGACAGCAAGGGCAACGTCGCCAAGGGCAGTGTGTACCGTGGCGCCAAGAGCCGTAATTCGACGTCCAGCGGCTGGATCAACCAGACCGACCTGAGCGCCAAGTTCGACACTGGCACCATCGCACACAGCCTGGTCACCGGTATTGAGTTCTCTTATCAAGACACCCATAACCGCCCTTACATCCTGACTTCGGCCGCCAGCGGCACGACGTGCAACACTGCACTCTTCCGCTCCGGCGACTGCACCAGCCTGTACAACCCGACGCCTGGGGATACCTGGAACGGCAAGATCACCGACAGCGCCGCGTTCACCGACACCGACACCAAAACCGCTGCGGCCTACGTGTTCGACACGCTGAAGTTCAACGATCAATGGTCCCTGAACCTGGGCCTGCGTTATGACAACTACCAGGTCGAATCCAGCGGCCATGCCAACGCCAGCAGCACAGCGCCGGCGAACGACTTCTCCCGCGAGAACACCAGCGACCTGCTCAACTACCAGATCGGCGTGGTCTACAACCCGTTGCCTAACGGCAGCATCTACGCGGCCTACTCCACCTCCAGCAACCCGTCCGGTGAAACCAGCGGCAACGGTGGCCTGGATCTGGCGGCGAACAACACCGATCTGGACCCGGAAAAGAACCGCAACTACGAGATCGGCACCAAGTGGGACTTCTTCGGTGACGACCTGTCGCTGACCGCTGCACTGTTCCGCACCGAGAAAACCAACGCACGCATGAACGATCCGGATGGTGCCACCTCGCAAGTGCTGGATGGCGAGCAAACCGTCAACGGCCTCGAGCTGACGTACACCGGTAAGCTGACCCGCAACTGGAGAGTCTTCGGCGGCTACACCTACATGGAAAGCGAAGTGGTCAAAACCACCCTCGCCGCCGATGAAGGCAACCACATGCCGAGCACCCCGCGGAACAACTTCACCCTGTGGTCGACTTACGACGTGGTGCCGGACAAGCTTACCGTTGGTGCGGGTGCCACTTTTGTTGACTCGCAGTTCGGCAACATCGCCAACTCGGTGGAGATCCCGTCCTACTGGCGTTACGACGCGATGGCCAGCTACCGCCTGACCAAAAACGTCGACCTGCAACTCAACGTGCAGAACCTGACCGACAAGCGTTACTTCGACCAGATACTGCAGACCCACTACGCCCACGTAGCGGCCGGCCGTACCGCCCTGCTGAGCGCCAACTTCCACTTTTGACCACACCACAACCCTGTAGGAGCAAAGCTTGCTCGCGAAGACGTCGGCATAGACAGCATTTATGTTGCCTGACACACCGTCATCGCCAGCAAGCTGTGCCCCTACAGGTGTGCAGATGAAGGCTGGAATCAGGGAAAGGCCCCGTTCACGCAATTGAACGGGGCTTTTGTGTGTAAAAAAGAATGCTTCTCGACAGCCCACGGCATAATGCGCGCCGTGATGACAATTTCGAACGAACAAGGCGAGTGACGTGTTGAAGAAAACCCTGTTCCAGTTGCACTGGTTTTTCGGTATCAGTGCCGGGCTGGTCCTGGCCCTCATGGGCATCACCGGGGCGATAGTGTCGTTTGAGGATGAAATCCTGCGCGCACTCAACCCGTCGGTGTTGCAGGTCGAGAAACAGGTCGCCGGCGTGCTGCCGCCCGCTGAGCTGGTGGAAAAAATCGAGGGTGCATCGGGCAAGAAAGTCTCGATGCTCTGGGTCGACACCGACAGCGGTAACGCCGCACGGGTGAACTTCACCCCGCCACCGGGTGAGCGTCGCGGGGAGATGCGCTACTTCGACCCGTACACCGCCGAGTTCATGGGCGACGCCACCGGCCAGGGTTTCTTCGACCTGATGCTGAAACTGCACCGCTTCCTCGCCATGGGCGATACCGGTCGGCAGATCACCGGCGCGTGCACACTGATTCTGCTGTTCTTCTGCCTGTCCGGCCTGTACCTGCGCTGGCCGCGTCAATGGAAAAGCTGGCGCGCCTGGCTGACCCTCGACTGGAAGAAAACAGGCCGCAGCTTCAACTGGGATTTGCACTCGGTGGCCGGCACCTGGTGCCTGGTGTTTTATCTGTTGGCAGCGCTGACCGGGTTGTCCTGGTCCTATGAGTGGTACAACAAGGGCCTGACCCGATTGCTGTCCGATGCGCCGCAGAATGAACGCGTTCGCAATCGTGGCCCGGCACCGGAAGGCCCGGCACCGACGGCCGATTACGCATCGATGTGGAGCAGCATTTACAGCGCTGCCGGCCCGGCATTGAGCGCATACAACATTCGTATGCCGCCCGTGGCCGGGCAACCCGCGACGGTGTTCTACCTGTTGACCACCTCGCCTCACGACCGCGCGCTGAACCAGATCTCCCTCGATCCGGCCACCGGCGTCGTCAAACGCCACGACCGCTACAGCGATAAAAGCTTCAAGGCGCAACTGCTGACGAGCATCTACGCGCTGCACGTCGGCAGTTACTTCGGGATTGTCGGGCGGATCGTCCTGACGCTCAGCGCACTGACCATGCCGCTGTTTTTCGTCACGGGCTGGTTGCTGTACCTCGATCGTCGACGAAAGAAAAAGCAGATCAAGGACGCCCGCAAAGGCCTCGAACAACCGGACAGCGATGCTCCGGCGTGGCTGATCGGTTTCGCCAGCCAAAGCGGGTTTGCCGAACAACTGGCGTGGCAGACCGCCGGCCAACTGCAGGCAGCAGGCCTGCCGGTAAAGGTTCAGCCACTGGCCAGCGTCAGCGAGCAAGACCTGCGGAACTCCGGCAACGCGCTGTTCGTGGTCAGCACCTTCGGCGACGGAGAAGCGCCGGACAGCGCCCGTGGTTTCGAACGCAAAGTGCTGGGCCGGGCATTGAGCCTGGAGAGCCTGAATTATGCGGTGCTTGGATTGGGTGACCGGCAGTATCAACACTTCTGCGGTTTCGCCCGACGCTTGCATGCCTGGCTCGGCGAGCACGGCGGCAAGCATTTGTTCGCGCCGGTGGAAGTCGACTGCGGCGACCCTTACGCCTTGCGTCACTGGCAGCAGCAACTTGGTCTGCTGACCGGACAAGCGCCCGTGGACTCCTGGCAAGCGCCGAGCTACGACAACTGGACGCTGAGCCGCCGCGACGTGATGAACCCGGACAGCAGCGGCTCGCCGGTGTATCTGCTGGGCCTCAGCGCGCCGACCACCAGCAGTTGGCTAGCCGGTGATCTGGTGGAAGTGTTGCCGCGTAACTGCCCATGGGCAATCGAGCATTTCCTCGATGGCCTCGGGATCGACGGTCGCGCCTCGGTGATACTCGATGGCCTGTCGCAAGCGCTGGAACAAGCACTCGCGACTCGACAATTGCCCGAGAACCGTACGCACCTTGTCGGCTTGCACGCGCAAGCACTGGTGGATGCTTTGGTGCCGCTGGCCATGCGCGAATACTCCATCGCCTCGATTGCCGCCGACGGTGTGCTGGAACTGATCGTGCGCCAGGAACTGCACCCCGACGGCAGCCTGGGTATCGGCTCCGGATGGCTGACCGAACACGCCCCGGTGGGCAGCACCATCAGCCTACGGGTGCGCCGCAACAGCGGTTTCCATCTGCCGGTCGAACCACTGCCGATGATCCTGCTGGGCAACGGCACCGGCCTGGCCGGGCTGCGCAGTTTGCTCAAGGCGCGGATCGCCGATGGGCAGCAACGTCATTGGCTGTTGTTTGGCGAACGCAATCGCGAGCACGACTACCTGTGCCGCGACGAACTTGAAGAGTGGTTGATTTCAGGGGATATCGAACGGCTGGACCTGGCGTTTTCGCGAGATCAGGCCGAGAAGATCTACGTGCAGGATCGCCTGCGTGAATCCGCCGGTTTGCTCAAGCAATGGCTGGATGACGGAGCCGTCATTTACATCTGCGGCAGCTTGCAGGGAATGGCTTCAGGGGTGGATCAAGTGCTCAACGAAGTGCTCGGGGCTGAAGCAGTCGAGCGCTTGATCGAGCAAGGCCGCTACCGCCGCGACGTCTACTGACCCTACACGATTCAATGTGGGAGCGGGCTTGCTCGCGAAGACTGACTAACATTCAACATCTGTGTTGCCTGTTATACCGCTTTCGCGAGCAAGCCCGCTCCCACATTGATCTAGGCCGGTCGGCTACGTCTCACACCGGCTGCAACTTCTGCTCAAACACACTGACCCCATCCAGATCCCGCAACACCACACTCATCTCCCCCGTCGCCCCCTCAATATTCACCTCGCCAAAAAACTGAAACCCGGCAAACGGCGACATGTTCTGCGCCGGCGGTGCTTTCTCGAACACCACTTCAGGCCCGAAGGTTTTATCCAGCGGATTAGGCCCGAAGCTCCCCGCGTTCAACGGTCCGGCAACAAACTCCCAGAACGGTTCGAAATCCTGGAACGCGGCACGATCCGGATGGTAGTGATGCGCCGCGCAGTAATGCACATCCGCCGTCAGGAACACGAAATTGCGCACCTGTTGCGCCCGCAGAAAACCAAGCAGTTCGGCAATTTCCAGCTCACGCCCCTGGGCCGCGCCCGGATCACCGTTGGCCACCGCTTCCCAGCGCGCCACGCCGGGGCTGACTTCACCGTCCGGTACGCCGAGGCCGATCGGCATGTCGGCGGCAATGACTTTCCACTGGGCGCTGGAGGCTTTCAATTCACGCTTGAGCCAGTCCAGCTGTTCACGCCCGAGAAAGGGTTTGGCTGCACCGAGGTTGTCATCATTGGCCTCGCGATAGCTGCGCATGTCGAGCACAAACACATCCAGCATCGGCCCATAACCGAGCTTGCGATAGATCCGCCCGCCGTTATCCGCGCTCTGCAACCGCATAGGCGCATATTCCAGCCACGCCTGACGTGCGCGGCCTACCAGGCTGTGGATATCCTTGCTCTGGTAACGCTCATCCAGTTGCTTGCCCGGCGACCAGTTGTTGACCACTTCGTGGTCGTCCCACTGCCAGATCTGCGGCACTTCGGCGTTGAAGCGACGGACGTTTTCGTCCATCAGGTTGTAGCGGTAATTGCCGCGATACTCGTCGAGGGTTTCGGCGACTTTGCTCTTGGCGTCGCTGGTGATGTTGCGCCACACGCGGCCACTTTCAGTCACAAGCTGTGCCGGCACCGGGCCGTCGGCGTAGATGGTGTCGCCACTGTGGATAAAGAAGTCCGGCAAGCGCAAACGCATGGCTTCGTAGATGCGCATGCCACCGATGTCCGGGTTGATGCCGTAGCCCTGGCCAACGGTATCGCCGCTCCAGACGAAACGGATGTCGCGCCGGGTTTGCGGCACGCTGCGCAAGTGGCCAAACCAGGGTTCGCTGGTGACACCGCTCTGGGCGTCTTCGAAATGCACGCGATAGAAAATCGCCTGGTCGGCGGGCAGACCGGTGAGCTCGACCCGCGCGGTGAAATCGCTGCGGGCATCAGCCAGTGGCGAGACAAAACGCCGAGGGTTGGTGAACAGGCTACGGGTGTCCCATTCCACCACCATCCGCGCCGCACGATCGCTGCGACTCCAGACCATCGCCCGGTCGCCCAGCACGTCGCCGGACTGCACGCCATCGGTGAGTTGCGGCCGATCCTTGACCGAGGCAATCACCGCCGGCGCAAGACCGGGAAGCAGAATCCCGGCGCCGACTGCTTGCATGACACGACGGCGACCGAGGTTGAATTCGCTCATGGTGTTCTCCCTGAAAAAGGAAAACTAAAGCATGGCCGTGTGACCCGGGCATGACACAAAATCCACCAACACCACAAATCCCTGTAGGAGCCGAGCTTGCTCGCGAAGACGGTTTAACATTCACCAACGATGCCAACAGTTACACCGCCTTCGCGAGCAAGCTCTGCTCCTACAGGATCTGCGTCGCTCTCCCACACAGGTGGAAATGATCACCGTGAGGCACACAACTTTTCAAGACGTTTCCTACAACGTATCTTGTTGCCGCGTTTCGGTATCGACTCCATAGTTCGTGCTCGCGGAAAACACCCGCGAACGACCTTGGCCGGTCGACCACACCAAACGCATCAGCGTCATTGTTTAGGCATTTTCATGTCTGGATGTCGTGTTATGGCAGCTGTGCGCGGGACACCTTAGGGTGTGCCGGGGTTGGGTGTGCCGGTCGGCCAACCCGCACACAGCTGCCACCTTTTTCGCTTGGCCGCGAACGGTGGTAGCTCTATTTGGAGTTACACCTATGTTCCAAGTCATGCCGCGCTACCTCCCCATCGATACCTACGACGCCGAAACACCGGTGCTCTTCGTCAACACCCACAAAGAACTCAGTGAACTCACCGCCTGCGCCATGCATCGCTTCACCGTGGTTCGCGATTTGGCAGACACGCTGACCAGCCTGAATCTGAAAAACATTTCCGACTGTGATCTGACGCGGGTCACCCGCGCCGTGCATCTGCTGATGCGTGAAGGCTGTGCGGTGCTGGATGTGGTTCAGGCGCGGGCATCGCAGCGGGAGAATGAGTACAAAGCCACGATTTAGCGGTGTTGCCGCCGGCCCCATCGCGGGCAAGCCCGCTCCCACAGTGTTCGATGCCGTACACAAGATTTGTGTTCAACGCCAAACCCTGTGGGAGCGTGGCTGGCCCGCGAAGAACGATAACGCGGACTTACTGACTCACCACCACAGCACCCGGCAACACCATGAAATAGGAAATTTCAGCACCGCTTTTAGGAAACGTCCTAACGCCTACGCCTGAGCGTCCCGGATAGGGTTGAGGCAAACCCGGCTACACGCAGGGATTGTCCAAGGACGAAAAAGAAGCGCTGATGAAAAAGCTCGGTTTCCCGGAATCCCCGGACTATCTGCCCGCCCCAAGACAACTCCCCACGACGGAGGAAGTGCAAGCCTTCCAGGATGCTGGCGCAGCGGTATCCGCCAAGAACGAACGGCATGAACTGGACGCCAATGCCCGTTGGGAGGCCCGTCGAAAAACACGACAAAACGCTCTCGACACAACGTCCGATTCGCACTTCAAAGGTTGCGTGTTCGCCAAAAGCTGCAACCTCCCGGACGGTGTCATCAATCACAACAACCACGCCGGTTATGTCCCCGTCGAGAAACTGGCTGACTACGGGTTGTGGGCTGTACTGGGCACCGGCGCGGCGATTACCGCCGAAGGCACACCGCTTGAATGGGTGGCCGGCTCGTCGACGGGCAACGCCTTGGCCCAACGTCTCGGTGGTTCGCTCGCCCTATCGCTGACGGGTTCAGTGGTGGCGACCGGGGCCGCCGTCGGGACAGTGGCGCTGCTAATGCCCAACACCCGCCTTTCGCCCGACAGCGCTTTCTACAAAAACGAACAGTACGCGGCACTGGAGGCGGGACGCACCCGTGTGCGCGTCAATGTAAAAACCTTGCCGGATGGCGCGGTCAACGCCTATGGCTTCTACACCGGCGGGAAAAAAGACTGGGAGTTTGTCCCCGTCATCAAGGCCCGAAAGGACGGCCAGCAGTTCATCGCAGACCTCGGCAACGGCATCGGTCTGACCTGGACACCCGCGGCCAATCCTGACGACGCCCCAACTGTCCCCGCCCTGGAAGGTGCCCCGCCACTACCGACGATATGGGTGTACCCGCCCACGGAGCAGGCCGACAAAATACTGGAGAACCCGGAGCATCCTCCCGAGTACCAGGATGCAATTATCTGGTTTCCGGCGGATGCCGGGCTTGAACCGATCTACATTGTGCTCAATGCACGGTATGAGCCGGGCGGTGTCACGGGGGTGGGTGAAGATGTTGCGGGGGTTTGGCTGGCAGGGGCTGGTGCGGGACTAGGAGCTCCAATTCCAACGCGGATTGCGGATGTGCTTCGGGGGCAAAAATTCAGAGACTTTGATGCATTCAGGAAGGCGTTTTGGACTGCTGTGGGAAATGATGCCGAGCTACTTGGCCAGTTCAAGGCCAGCAATCAAAGTTTCGTTCTGGGTGGCAACTCCCCGTTTGCCCCCAAGACCGGGCGTAACGGCGGAAACGCTCGTTATGAATTGCATCACATTGAACATATCCAGCATGGAGGTGCTGTTTTCGATATTGATAACCTTCGCGTAATGACACCCAAACAACACGCAGTAACCCACAAGGAAGACCGGCAGAAACCATGAAAAACAAAATCGGTGAATACACAGAGAGCGAGTTCGTGGCTTTGCTTCAGAGCATCATCAGCCACGATGGAACGGAAAGAGAGATTGACACGTTGGTGTTCCACTTTGAAAAAATCAGTGAACACCCATTAGGGTCAGATCTGATTTTTTACCCGGAAGACGGCGCTGACGACTCGGCAGAAGGTATTACTCGCACACTCAAGGAATGGCGTGCCACTCAAGGTTTGCCGGGGTTCAAAGTCGAGTGACTTTTGCCATCGAGCCACAATTGACCGCCCTTGAAAAAAAATTTGCTGATTTCACCGAAGCAGAGTTTATTCAGCTCATGCAGGAAATCCGGGCCGCGAACCAGACTGCACCGGACGAGATTCTCGATCCTTTGCCGAAACAGTTTTGCGAGATTACAGAGCATCCTGACGGAACCGATCTCATTTACTACCCTGAAGCTGGTGCGGACAACTCAAATGAAGGCATCACGCAGACTGTGAAGCAGTGGCGTGCAGCCCAAGGCCTGCCCGGATTCAAGGAGAAATGAGGCATGGGCATCCTGACTCCGAAAACAAACCAGCCCCACTGTGGGAGCGAGAGCGGTTTAGCACTCAGGAACTATGTTGGCTGGGAAGCCGCTATCGCGAGCAAGCTTGCTCCTACAGGTCCGTGTCGTTCATGCATTTTGTGATCGACTCACACCTGTAGGAGCCGGCTTGCTGGCGATGGCGATTTCAAGACCGATATCGCCAGCAAGCTGGCTCCTACAAAGGTGGATTATGCGTTGACGGGTTCTATTGCCAACTCGACAACCTCAGGCCGCTTGACCACCGCATAAACCACCGCCGTCAGCAGACTCCCGGCCACAATCGCCAGCAAATACAACAACGCATGGTTGATCGCATTCGGGATCGCCAACACAAACAATCCACCGTGCGGCGCCATCAGTTTGCAGCCGAAGTACATCGACAGCGCACCGGTCAGCGCGCCACCGGCAATGCTTGCCGGAATCACCCGCAGCGGGTCCTTGGCGGCAAACGGAATCGCGCCTTCGGAGATGAAGCACAGCCCCAGCACCAACGCCGCTTTACCCGCCTCGCGTTCAGTCTGGGCAAACTTGCGCCGGGCAATGAACGTGGCAATGCCCAGGCCAATCGGCGGCACCATCCCGGCGGCCATGGTCGCGGCCATCGGCGCGTAACTCTGGGACGCCAATAGCCCCACCGAGAAGGCATAAGCGGCTTTGTTGATCGGCCCGCCCAAGTCGACGCACATCATCCCGCCCAACAACACGCCGAGCAGGATCGCGTTGGTGGTGCCCATGCTGTCGAGGAAATGCGTGAGCCCGGTGAGCATCCCGGCCACCGGTTTACCGACCACGTAGATCATCACCAACCCGGTGAACAGACTCGCCAGCAACGGGATGATCAGGATCGGTTTCAACGCTTCAAGGCTTTGCGGCAATCGCGCGTAACGGTTGATCGCTTGCGCCGCGTAACCGGCGATGAAACCGGCAATGATCCCGCCGATGAAACCGGCACCCAACGTGCTCGCCAGCAAGCCGCCAATCATCCCCGGCGCCAGGCCCGGACGGTCGGCAATCGAGTAGGCGATGTAGCCCGCCAGCAGCGGCACCATCAGCTTGAACGCGGTCTCGCCGCCGATCTGCATCAGCGCAGCGGCGAGTGTGCCTTCTTCCTTGAACGCGGTGATGCCGAAGACGAACGACAAGGCAATCATCAGACCGCCCGCCACCACCATCGGCAGCATGAACGACACGCCGGTCAGCAGGTGTTTGTAGATGCCGGTCTTCTCTTGCTTGGCCGGGCCTTTGGCGCCGGTCGCGGCACTTTCCTGTTTGCCTTCGGCCAGCGCTTTATTCAGCGTCGCTTCGGCTTGCTTCAAGGCGATGCCCGTGCCGCAACGGTAGATTTTCTTGCCGGCAAAACGCTCGGTCGCGACTTCGATATCACAGGCCAGCAGCACCACGTCCGCGTCGGCAATCGCGGCGGCGCTCAACGGATTGCGCGCACCGACCGAGCCCTGGGTTTCGATTTGCAGGTCATAGCCCAATCGCTTGGCCGCCTGCTGCAAGGCTTCAGCGGCCATGAAAGTATGAGCAACGCCGGTCGGGCACGCGGTGATCGCGACCAGGCGCGGGGCGCTTTTGGTAACGGCTGCAGGTTCGACGGTGACTTCGGCTGCGGCGTAAACCTGCGCTTCTTCGGCACCGCGTCGCAGCACCGCTTCGACATCTTGCAGGGCGTGGGCCGGGGTGCTTTGGAACACACGCTTGCCGACGAATCGCGACATATCCACTGGTGCGCTGGTGACCAGCAACACCCACTCGGCAGCCTCGATCGTGGCCGCCGACAACTGGCGTTCCGGGTGCGCCACATCCACCACTTCGACACTGGTGCTCCAGCCCTGACGCTGCGCCGCGGCATCGAGCAAACGGGCGCACAGCACGCTGGTGACCATGCCGTTGGGGCAAGCCGTAACGATGGCTAACTTCATGACAAACCCTCTTATTGTTCTGTCAGGGGGCGCACGCGCACACCCTGTTCGAGCCGCGCCAACTGCGCCGCATCGCCGATACCGAAACCGATCTGCGTGACCGCCATCGCCGCAATCGCCGTGGCGGTGCGCAGGGTCTGTTCCGGCGTATCGGGCTTAAGCAAACCGTGAAGCACGCCGGCCAGCAACGAATCCCCTGCGCCTACCGTGCTGGCGACGCTGACCTTGGGCGGCGTGGCGTGCAGCGCCGAACCGACACTGAACCAGTTCACACCGTCGGCACCGTGGGAAATCACCACGTGCTCGATGCCTTGGGCATGCAAACGGCTCGCGGCTTCGGCTTGAGCCGCAACCGAAACAACCTCGCAGCCGAGCACTTCGGCCAGCTCTTCGGTGTTCGGTTTGATCAGCCACGGACCGGCCTTGAGCGCCGCTTGCAATGCTTCGCCACTGGTATCGAGCGCGACGTTCAAGCCGAGGTTTTTCAAGCGCTGTACCAACGCCTGCAACCATTCAGGACTGACGCCTTGCGGCAGGCTGCCGGCCACGACAACCGCGTCATGCCCCGGGGCAATCTGATCCAGTCGATCAAGCAACGCCTGCTGCGCCGCTTCACTGACCTTGGGTCCGGGACCGTTGATGTCGGTGATGCGCCCGTCGCTTTCCGCCAGTTTGAGGTTGCTGCGGGTCTCACCGGGAACGCGGATAAACGCGTCGACAAAACCGCGTTTGGCGAACAGGGTTTCGAACGCCTGAAGGTTGTCCTCGCCGAGAAAGCCGCTGACGGTGAGCGAATGCCCGAGGTCTGCCAGCACCTGCGCCACGTTCACGCCTTTACCGGCGGCGTGGGTGTGCATCTCGTCGCTGCGATTGACCTGGCCGGGCTCAAGGCGCGGCAACTGCACCGTCAGGTCCAGCGCCGGGTTGAGTGTCAGGGTCAGGATCTTGGCCATTACAGGGCCTCCACTAATGCGCGCACTTCATTGGCGCTGCCCACGGCCAGCGCCTGTCGGGCAAGGGTTTGAGTCTGGGTCAGGCTGAGTTCGCGGATGCGCGCCTTGACCTCGGCAATGCTGCGGCCCGACACGCTCAACTCGTCTACACCGAGGCCGACCAGCACCGGCACCGCCAGCGGATCGGCCGCCAGTTCGCCGCACACACCAACCCATTTGCCATGGGCATGGGCCGCGCGCACGGTGATGTCGATCAGTTGCAGCACCGCCGGGTGCAAGCCGTCAGCCTGGGCCGACAAGGTCGGATGACCGCGGTCGATGGCCAGGGTGTATTGGGTGAGATCGTTGGTGCCGACGCTGAAGAAATCGACCTCTTTGGCCAAAACCGGCGCCAGCAGTGCGGCCGATGGCACTTCGATCATGATCCCCAGTTGCAGGTCCGCCACGGGGATTTCCAGGCGCAAGCGCTCGGTCATGTCCCGCGCCTGACGCCACTCGTCAACGCTGCCGACCATCGGGAACATGATGCGTAGCGGGCGGTTGTCAGCGGCCCGCAGCAAGGCGCGCAATTGCGCTTCCATGATGTGCGGACGCTGCAAGGTCAGGCGAATGCCGCGCACGCCGAGGAACGGGTTTTCTTCTTTCGCAATCGGCCAATACGGCAGCGGCTTGTCGCCGCCAACGTCGAGGGTGCGCACCACCAGTGGCCGACCGGCGAGGCCATCGAGCACACGACGGTATTCGACTTCCTGAGTCGCTTCGTCCGGCGCCTGCGAGTGGGCCATGAAAATCAGTTCGGTGCGCAGCAGGCCAATGCCTTCGGCACCCTGCTCCACGGCGCTGGTGACGCCCGCGCTTTCGCCGATGTTGGCGAACACTTCGACCGCATGGCCGTCGGTGGTCAGCGCCGGTTGATGACGTTGTTCGGCCGCGGCTTTCAAGCGTTGCTCGCGGGTGTCACGCTCTTCGGTGGCGCGCTGCAAGGTCGCCGCATCGGCGTCCACGTGCAGGCGACCGCGCTGGCCATCGAGCAGCAACGGTGTGCCCGGCGCCAGCAGCAACACCGCGGCACCTGCGCCGACCAATGCCGGAATGCCCAGCGCACGGGCGACGATGGCACTGTGCGCGGTGGCGCCACCACGGGCGGTGAGAATGCCGGCGACTCGGGTCGGATCGAGACGTGCCACGTCGGAAGGACCGACTTCGTCCATCACCAGAATGTACGGTTGATCGGGTTCGCTCGGGGTTTCGACGCCGCTCAGTTGCGCCAGCACGCGACGGCCGATATCGCGCAAGTCCGCCGCACGCTCGGCAAGCAATGCATCCTGCAGCGATTCCTGTTGTTTCGCCGCCGCTTCGATCACCGCCATCCACGCCGCTTCGGCGCTTTCGCCCTGCTTGAGGCGCGTCTCGACTTCATCGGTCAGTTCCGGGTCGTCGAGCATTTCCTGATGGGTGATGAAGATTTCGCGAATGGCTTTGGCCTTGCTGCGTTCGATCAAGCCTTCGATGTCGTGACGCACGTGCGCCAGCGCTTGTTTAAGACGCTCGCGCTCAATGACGGCGGACTCGCCGCGCAGCGGGTATTCGATGGTTTGCAGCACTTGGATATGCGCCGGACCGATGGCGATGCCCGGTGCGGCGGGGATAGCCTGAACCAGGCTGCCGGACGCAGGGGCGAGCAGCACTTCGGCCACCTCGGTGATCACTTCGCGCTGCGGGCTCACGGCAGGCAAAGGCTCGACTTCTTCACCCAGCCCCTCTTCGATTGCCGCCAACAACGCCGGCAAGGCATCGGCGGCGATGCTCGGCTCGGCGATAAATTCCAGCACCTGACCGCGGCGGGCGCCGAGGCTGAGCAGTTTGCTCAAGCTTTTCACCGACACCGCGCTGTCTTGGCCATCGACGATGCGCACACGAATTTCGCCTTCAAAACTCTTCGCCAGTTGCGCGAGGATCTTCGCCGGGCGCGCATGCAAACCGTGGGCATTGGCCAGCGCAATGCGTGCGCTCGGCCAGTCCGCCGGCAGTTCACCGCCGAGCACTTCGAGGACTTTTCGGCTGCTGGTGGCGCGTCCCAGTTCATGGCCACGGCCTTCGATCAGCAACGCACAAAGGCGTTCGAGCAACGCCTGGTGCGCCTCGCCCAAGCTGGCCAGACAGAACAGACCGCTGAGCGGCTGGCCGAGGTAGCGCATCGGTTTGTCCGGCGTGACAAACGCCAGGCCCGGACGCTTCACCGTTTGCTCGCTGTGCAACCACCACAAACCGTCGCCCAGCGGCAACGCGTCGACTTGCTGCAAAACCGCAGAAAAACCATTGCTCACACAATCCGCCTGACGCAACAAACGGGCACCGCGCCAGACCAGTTCTTCGAAGTCATCGGCCGACACGCCGAGGCCGATCATCTGCGCATCCAGCGCCAGTTCCTGCGGCGCGCCTTGCAGCAGTTTCAACAAGGCTTCGGCAGAACTGGCGCGACGCAGGGCCTGGCCCAGATCGGTTTCGCCGAGGGCGCGGGTCAGCAATTGCAACAGGCGCAAATGTTCATCGGATTTGGCCGCAATGCCGATCGCCAGGTAGACGATCTGACCATCGCCCCAATCCACGCCTTCGGGAAACTGCATCAGCCGCACGCCAGTGGAAAACACCTGATCGCGGGTTTGCGGCGTACCGTGGGGGATGGCAATACCTTGACCGAGAAAGGTCGAGCCCTGGGCTTCGCGCGCCTGCAAACCGGCGAGATAACCTTCGGCGACCAGGCCGTCGTTGACCAGATGCTGCGCCAACAAATGCAGTGCTGCGGACTTGTCCACGGCCGACTGGCCCATGGAAATCTGCTCTAGAGTGAGCTCGAGCATGCTTTCTCCTTTTTGGCACCTTGAGGTGCCAGGTATTGTTTTGAATGAGTCAGCTTAGGCGCTTAATCATCACTTTTGGCGGTTTCGCGGCAGAACCGGCCAAATGCACCTGATGCGTAGAAAATACGCTTGCTGAAACGTTTAATCTAGAATGATTGGCACGTTACTCGATAATGTCCCATCCTTGAAGTCCAACTTGTCGGATATGTTGCGACAATAGTCCCCTGCCTGAATCGGGTAGGATTGGCGAAAGTATCGGCCGAAAAACAAGGAAATCCCGAGTTGAAACTCAGTGATATCGCCCAACTGGCCGGTGTGTCCGTGACCACCGCCAGTTATGTCATCAACGGCAAGGCGGAACAGCAACGCATCAGCAGTGCCACCGTCGAGCGCGTGCGCGCGGTTGTTGAAGAACATGGCTTCACGCCCAATCCGCAAGCGGCCGGGCTGCGCAGTCGGCACACCCGCACGCTGGGTTTCATTCTGCCGGACCTGGAAAACCCCAGTTACGCACGTATCGCCAAGCTGCTGGAGCAAGGTGCCCGGGCCCGCGGTTATCAGTTGCTGATCGCCAGTTCCGACGATGCGCCGGACAGCGAACGGCAACTGCTGCAACTGTTCCGCGCCCGGCGCTGCGATGCGTTGATCGTCGCCAGTTGCCTGCCGTCCGGCGACGACAGTTACCGCCAGTTGCAAGCCAAAGGCATCCCAATCATCGCCATCGACCGGGTCATGGAGCCCGAGCATTTCTGCTCGGTGATCAGTGATGATCGTGAAGCCAGCCTGCAACTGACGCGCAGCCTGCTCGATCCATTGCCCAAGCAGATCGCCCTGATCGGCGCGCGCCCCGAACTGAGCATCAGTCAGGAACGGGCCGCCGGTTTCAAGGAAGCGCTGGCCGGGTTCAAAGGCGAGATCCTGATCGAACACGGCGAATCGTTCAGCCGTGAGTACGGCAAGCAACTGATGGAAGAAATGCTTCAGCGCCTGGGGCATTTGCCGGACGCGCTGGTGACCACTTCCTACGTGCTGCTCCAGGGTGTGTTCGACGCCTTGCACGACTTCCCGTTGAAAAACCGCCCGCTGCGCCTCGGCACATTCGGCGACACGCAGTTGCTGGACTTTCTGCCGCTGCCGGTCAACGCCATGGCCCAGCAACACCAGTTGATCGCCGACAAAGCGCTGGAGCTGGCCCTCGCTGCCATCGAGCAGTCCGATTACCAGCCCGGTGTGCAAGCCATTGCGCGGACCTTCAAGCAGCGTATTCGCCAGGACTGAACCGTGGAGCTGATCGACAGCCACACTCATCTGGATTTTCCGGACTTCGACGAGGATCGTCAGGCGCTGCTCGCCGAGAGCCGCGCCCTCGGCGTGCGGCGGATGGTGGTGCTGGGGGTTTATCAGGCCAATTGGCAGCGGGTCTGGGATCTGGTGCAAAGCGATCCCGATCTGTACGCGGCGTTCGGTTTGCACCCGGTGTATCTGGACGAGCATCGGCCTGAGGACCTACGCGAACTCGCCGAGTGGCTGACCCGCCTGGCCGGTCACCGACAACTGTGCGCGGTGGGCGAGATTGGCCTGGATTACTTCATCGAAACCCTCGACCGCGAACGCCAGCAGACGTTGTTCGACGCGCAACTGCAACTGGCGGCGGACTTCAATCTGCCGGCTTTGATTCACGTGCGACGCAGCCATGCAGCGGTGATTGCCACGCTCAAGCGCTTCAAGTTGAAACGCGCGGGGATTATTCACGCCTTCGCCGGCAGCAAGGAAGAGGCCCGCGAGTACATCAGGCTCGGCTTCAAACTGGGCCTGGGTGGCGCGGCGACCTGGCCGCAGGCGTTGCGCATGCACCGGGTGCTTGCCGAGTTGCCGTTGGAGTCTGTAGTGCTGGAAACCGACTCACCGGACATGGCCCCCGCCATGTTTCCCGGTCAACGCAACAGCCCGGCGCATTTGCCGGCGATCTGCTCGGCACTGGCTGACATCATGGCGATCAGCCCTGAACGGCTGGCGGCTGTCAGCACGGCGAACGGCTGCGAAGTCTTTGGTTGGTAACGGTCAAAAATGTGGGAGCGGGCTTGCTCGCGAAAGCGGTCTGTCAGTCGACATCTCTATTGACTGACACGACCTCTTCGCGAGCAAGCCCGCTCCCACATTTGTCCGCAGTGTGGCATCAAACCCGGAACGCGCTGATCAACTGCTTGAGCTCCACCACCTGCGCCGACAACGCCCGGCTGGCGTCCTCGGTCTGGTGCGCACCTTCGGCGGTGCGTTCGCCAGCCCGGTTGATCTCGACGATGTTCTGGTCAATGTCGTGGGCCACGGCGGTCTGCTGCTCTACGGCGGCCGCAATCTGCTGGTTCTGATCGACGATCATGCCGACAGCGCCAAGGATGTTTTCCAGCGCCTGCTGGACCTTTTCCGACTGCCCCACCGTGCCGTTGGCCATTTGATGACTGGTGCCCATGGCCTTCACCGCGGCGCCGACACCGCTGTGCAGTTTGGCAATCATCTGTTCGATTTCTTCGGTCGATTGCTGGGTGCGTTTGGCCAGGGTCCGGACCTCGTCCGCCACCACCGCAAAACCACGCCCCTGCTCGCCTGCCCTCGCAGCTTCGATAGCGGCGTTGAGCGCCAGCAGGTTGGTCTGTTCGGCGATGCTTTTGATCACTTCCAGCACGCGGCTGATGGACTGGCTGTCGCTGGCCAGTTGATTGATCACCAGCACCGACTGATCGATCTCGCTGGCCAGCGCAGCGATGCTGCCCTGCTGAGACTCCACCAACCCGCGACCGCTGATGGTTTCGTCATTGACGCTGTGAGCGCTGCTGACCGCCGCGGCGGCGCTGCGGGCCACCTCCAGTGAGGTGGCCGACATTTGGTTCATCGCCGTGGCGACTTGCTCGATCTGCGTGCGTTGCCCCGCAACAGCCTGATTGCTCTGAGCGGACACGTTCTCGACCTGACCGGCCTGGCGCTCGACTTCCCCGACCGTTTGGCCGACACGCTCGATCAAGTCATGGATTTTCTTCACCGTGCCGTTGAACACCTCGCCCAACTCGCCCAGCTCATCACGGCTGTTAGCGTTGAAAGTCACGGTCATGTCGCCGGCCGCGACCTTGTCCATCATCGCGCCAAGGCGCTTGAGGGTGGTGCGGGTCGAGGCGTAGAAGCCGCCGTAGAGGTAAAAAATCAGTACAAACACCACCGACAGCGCCACGGCCTGCAAGACCATGTGCGTGCGGTTCTGGCTCAGTCGTTGTTGCAATTGGGTGTCGAGGAATTTCAGGGTGGCTTCGTTGAGTTGGTAAGTCTGGTCCATCAGGCCGCTGACCTGATCGTAGAAGGCCAGCCACGGCGCATCGAGGGTGTCGGCCATCACCACCTGCTCTTCGAACAGTTCACTGGCTTTTTTCAGCGACGCCTTGCTGCTCTCGGCCTGCGCCGCCAGGGTTTCACGTGCCGCCTTGCTCGACCCCAGCGCATCCTGCAACTTCAGACCGTACTCGGCTTGCAGCTTTTCAATCTGCACCAGCAATTCATCGAAGCGGGTGCTCGAAGACGAATTGAGAAACCCTTGCCCCAGCGAGTAAGAACCCATGGCGCGGCCATCGCCCAACGTCTGGGTGACGGGCGGTGTGACATTGGTGATGAGTTCGGTGAGCTGACGCATGTCGCTCTGATTGTCACGGCTCAAACCCGCCTGGCTGGCGATGATCTGGCTGAAAATCTGTGCATTGCCAAGCAACTTGCCGATCAGCGCACTTTTGCTTTGCAGGGAGTTTTCCGTTTGCTGGGCCTTGAACGCGGTGATCATTTCGTCGCGCTTGCCATCGAAAACGGTGATCAGTTCCGGATCGGTGGTCATCGCAGTCAGCCCTTGCAGGCGGGCCAGAACGTTTTGCTCCAGGGATGTGATCTGGGATTCGAGATTACCGGCCTTGCCGGACTGGCCAAGGATGACGTTGATCTGCACCAGGTTGTTCAGGGTTTCCAGGTCGCGTCGAAGCGACAGGCTGCTGCCCAGCAGGTCGAGGCTCTGCAGTTCCACCCGGGTGCCCTGGAATTCGCGATAGGAATCACGCACCAGATAAAAGTTGGTCACCAGCATGGGCACCAGGAACAGAACGCTGATCAGGCTGAACTTCATGCCGAAGCTCAGGCGATTCATTAGCGCGACGGCGGGATAGAGCAAGCTCTTCACTGGAAGTCTCCCTTGGGTTTCTTATTTTTATTGGCAGGCACAGACAAGCAGCAGATAGCCACTATTGAGTGCTATCTCTATATAGCTTAAATCGACGGGAGGTTTTGTAACTTAAGGTTAACGGCAACCTCGAATCCTGTAGGAGCGAAGCTTGCTCGCGAAAGCGGTGGGTCAGGCGTGTTCAATGTGAATGACACACCGCTTTCGCGAGCAAGCTTCGCTCCTACAGAGAGGATTGTGTTTAGGGGAAGACTGTCCACAGCGCGAAACCGGCGTACCAGAGCACTGCCGCACGCAGCAGCAGCTCCCAAATCCGGTCGAGGCTGTTGATGCCATCGGGCCCGACCACCGGCGCAGGAATTTCACCGGCCACCAGCCCGACCTTCTCGATCAATTGGGCGGAACTGATGTTCCAGTTCAGCAGTTCGCTCAGCATCACCCGACTGACGGCAACAAAGTTGCCGACCAGCGCGAAACTCGCCGCCAGCAGACGCACCGGCACCCAATCGAACGCGTGACGCAGTTGTGCGGCACGCTCGACGACGGCCGGGTTCTGCCCGTGTTCTTCGGCGAGGGCCAGCAGTCGATAGCTCAGCGCCGCCACCGGACCCAGCAGGAAGTACCAGAAAATCACCGCAAAAAAGCTCTGGTACGCCTCCCAGAGCAGATGCCCCTCAACCCGTTCCAGTAGTTGCTCGCCGTTTTCGGCACAAATGTCCAGGTCACGTTTCGCTACATGAGCGGCAGCTTGCAGGTCTTCCCGGCGCCAGGCATCGCGAAACGGTCCGAGATCGGCCAGCAGATCACCGCGCCCCAGGCTATAAATCACCACCAGCAAATGCACCGGCAGCGCCAACAGACCGTAAGCGACCGGCTCCAGTACCACCAGCAACAACCCCAGCAGTGCCACCGGCAGCAGCACCAGAATCAGTAAAATCAACCACGGGCGATTGACCATACGCGGGTTGGCTTCAAGCTTGTGCAACTCGGCCATCCAACCGCCATCACGTTGAACCCGATGGCGCAGGGCCGAGAACTTCTCGATCCAGACCGCCAACAGCAACACCAGAAAACTCATTGTGGTTCCTCTTTAGCCAGGGCCGCGCGATAACGCGCCCAGTCGAACGCAGGCCCGGGATCCGTCTTGCGCCCCGGCGCGATGTCGCTATGCCCACAGATGCGCTGCGCGGTGATGCCCGTAAAAGCGCTTTGCAGTTGCAAGGTCAGGGCCGTCAACGCGTCATATTGAGCATCGGTGAACGGCAGATCATCCGTGCCTTCAAGCTCGATGCCCACGGAAAAATCGTTACAGGTTTCTCGGCCGTCGAAACACGACACACCGGCATGCCAGGCGCGTTCAAGACAAGAGACAAACTGAGTGACGGTGCCGTCACGCTCAATCAGAAAATGCGCAGACACCCGTAGGTCAGCGATCCCTTCAAAGTAGGGATGCTCTGTGACATCCAGCCGGTTCTGGAAAAATTCCTGCACCTTGCCGGTGGCAAACTGCGCCGGCGGCAGACTGATGTTGTGGATCACCAGCAGGGAAATTTCGCCCGTGGGGCGCGCATTGAAGTTGGGTGAAGGGCAAACGTTCACGCCCTGACACCAACCGCTCGCGGGGTCCAACTGCATACAGGTTCCTTCAACGACGACTGTGTTGGTGCCCAGTATGCCGCGATAGACCCTCGGCGCGCGATCACTTGCCGCGATTGAGCCGCCGCAGGTTGCCGACCACCGACTCCAGGGCCCGATCGAACAGCAAGGTGTCGTCGAGGGTGCGCACCGCGCCACGACGGAAATCCAGTGCCAGCCCGGTACGGCTGCGCTCCAGCACTTTCATGCCGGTGCGGTTGACGAAAATGTACTTGCCCGTGGCTTCGATGATCGCGGCGAGCTTGCAGCGCAGGGTGTTTTCCTCATCTTCCTGAAACTCGACCCAGCAGCCCGCGTGCAACTGATCGACTTGAAGCAGGCCCGGATCATCCGCCGGCAAGCGCACCGAGGCCGTTTCGACTGGTCCTTCGTCGGCGGTGAGCAGCACGATTTCTTCGCGCACTTCAACCATCAGCGGCGCATCGGCTGGACGGGTGGCGGCCGGTGCCTGGTCCGCTCGTTCGAACAGTTGAACGTGCAAGCCTTCCAGCTCGCTGAAAAACTCTCCGGTGGCGAACGGATCGAACGCCGAACTGCTCAACCCGTCGCGCAAGGACTTGAGCAACCCCGGCACCAGCGCCAACAGGCGCAGGCTTGCGTCAGCGTCGTCATGGCGCTGCACGCTCCAGATCAATTGCTCCATGGTTTGCACATCCGCATGCCACTCGGCGGACTGATCGCCGTGCTTGAGGCAGGTCAGCAGCAGCACCTGGCTCCAGGCGTCCTGAACAAACGCCACCACCCGTTGCGGCAGCACTTTGCCCAACAACGCCTGATTCAACGCCAGCTCGACACGTTGCCGGGCCAGTTCGGTTTTGGCGCGGCCCTCTTCGGCGTCGCGGGTACGCTGCTCCAACAAATCGCTGCGACGACGCTCGTCGCTGGTAAACGCCAGAAAATCCGCCAGCAATTCGGAGAAGATCGCCGGATCGTCGACAAAGTCGTTCAACAAACGCTGCACCACTTGCTCGATGCGCAGGTACAGGCTGTCGCGCTCGTGGTCATCGCACTCGCCCCAGCCCAGGGCCGCGGCGGCGATTTCGTTGAGCAGACGACGGGCCGGGTGACTGCTGCGGCTGAAGAAACTCTTGTCGATCACCGCCACTTTCAGCATCGGGATCTGCAAGCGCCCGATCAGCGCCTTGAGAGAATCCGGCAGATTGCGGTCATCGAGGATGCATTCGAAGAGCATGGCGATCAGGTTGATCACATCTTCGTCAGCGACGCCGACTACACGCGACTTGCCACTTTTGACGCTGACCCGGGTCAGCAGTTGCTCAAGCTGGTTTCGCAGGTCGAATTCGTCCTGGACCGCCGGAGCCGGCACGTACTGCTGCAAGTGCGAGAGCAGCCGCAGCAGGTCGCGGGTGGATATCGGTTGCGTCTGAGCACTGGTTTCCAGCGTTGGCGCGACACTGCCACGCACATGGAGTAGCAATTCCTGCAATGCCGCGAACACTTCCTGCACGCTGTCATCGATTGGCGTGCTGTCCCAACGGTTGCCAGCCTCGTCGGGCTCGGCACGAACACTGGCCTGCGCACGATCAATGGCACGCCGATTCGGGGCCGGCTTCAGGTCGGGCAATATGCCGGTGGCGATCAATATCTGATTGGCTTCGGTGTAGAGCTGATCGGCATCACTGAGCACATAACGCTCGAAAAGCTTGAGGATGATCAACTTGACCTTGATCTCGACCCCCAGGTTACGCCCGGCCTGCATGAAATACTCACAGAGCATCGCCGGGCCCAGGGGATTGCGCGTAGTCACCAGCTGCTTGCCCAGCAACGTGCTGAGCCGGGCGGTCAATTGATCAAGCGCAAAACCGTCGCGGCTCAGCACTTTATTGACCATGGCCTCCACTGCCACGCGACGTTCCAGCTCATCACCGGCCTGTTGCGCCTGAATATCGAGGGTCAATGCCGGCGGCAAGGTCGTCTGAATACTGCCTGCGAGACCGACAAACGCTTCGAAGAACTGTTCGAGAAACGCCCGCTCGATATTTTTGCGCTTGAGGCGCAAGTCGCGCATGGCTTCAAAAAAGATGTTCTGCTCGACGTCATTGCGGGCCCGGTCAGCCATTTCGAACAGCGTGTCGTCGGCGTTATCGAACAACTCCTGCAGAGCATGCCGGAGCTGTTGAGCGGCCTTGTCGCGAACCTGAAGCAGAATCACAGGCAGGCGGGCGAGCGGCGAGTGACTCGCCT
Source organism: Pseudomonas sp. IT-P44 (assembly GCF_949768225.1). Taxonomy (NCBI): domain Bacteria; kingdom Pseudomonadati; phylum Pseudomonadota; class Gammaproteobacteria; order Pseudomonadales; family Pseudomonadaceae; genus Pseudomonas; species Pseudomonas sp. IT-P44. The sequence continues at coordinate 182,053 of NZ_CATKQM010000090.1, forward strand.
GATCGGTAGTTGCCTTGTGCAAAGGCACTACATTCCCGTCGTTGTGCATCCTGGCCTCCTGAAACGGTGATGCTTCGGTTCGGTTGGAAAGATCGAGTACGCCAGCCTCACAGCTGTGCGCAACAGAAGACAATGCCCGCCCGCTGTCATTCAATAATCGGCGAACCAAAGACACGTCAAAGTCATGACGTCAAATGCAAGGCGCATTATCTTGCAAAAGATGTCCCGTATGCCAGCAGACTCTGTGTTTCTCTTTGAAATAGACGCCCGCAAAGGACCGCTGCCGAACCCCGATGGCTCAAGAGAATCGACCAAATGCAGGTTCCAGAACGACCGGAAGGTCTCGCGCGCCTTGGGTTGCCCCGCGCCATGGCCCTATAATCGAGCCACTTTGTTTGTGGAGTCCGTTATGCCGAATCTACGTCTCGCCGATCTGACCGCCGAAATCGAAGCCAACGTACGCCGTGCGTTGCGCGAAGACATCGGCAGCGGCGACATCACCGCGCAGCTGATCCCGGCCGAACGCCTGGCCAAAGCCACCATCATCACGCGCGACGCCGCGGTCATCGCCGGCACCGCTTGGGTTGACGCGGTTTTCCGGCAACTGGACCCACGAGTTGCCGTGCATTGGCAGGTGGCCGATGGCGAACGGGTGAAGCCCAATCAAGTGCTGTTCCACCTTGAAGGCCCTGCCCGCTCGCTGCTCACAGGCGAGCGCAGTGCGCTGAATTTCCTGCAATTGCTCTCCGGCGTGGCCACTCGTGCGCAATACCTGGCGGATTTCGTCGCCGAGACGCAGGTGAAGCTGCTCGACACCCGCAAAACCCTGCCGGGGCTGCGCCTGGCGCAAAAGTACGCCGTGACCTGCGGCGGCTGCCACAACCACCGCATCGGCCTGTACGACGCCTTCCTGATCAAGGAAAACCACATTGCTGCCAGCGGCGGCATCCCTGAAGCGATCAACGCCGCGCACAAGATCGCCCCGGGCAAACCGGTGGAGATCGAAGTGGAAAGCCTGGCGGAGCTGAAGGAAGCGCTTGCGGCGGGTGCCGACATCATCATGCTCGACGAGTTGAGCCTGGATGACATGCGCGAGGCCGTGCGCCTGAATGGCGGCAAGGCAAAACTGGAAGCCAGCGGCGGCATCAACGAAAGCACGCTGCTGCCGATCGCCGAAACCGGGGTGGATTACATTTCGATTGGTGCGATGACCAAGGACGTGAAGGCTGTCGATCTGTCGATGCGACTCAGCCTCTGAAATTTCCTGAACGACATGAAACTGTAGGTGCCGGCTTGCTGGCGATCCAGGCGACGCGGTTTACCCGTTACGCCGCCTTCGCCAGCAAGCCGGCTCCTACATGGGTCAGACCACCAGATTATTCATCTCGCAGTACTCTTCCCACTCGACGCCCAATACCTCGGCCGCCTCTTTGTGCAGCACCAGTCGCGCCGCTTCAAACTCTTCCGGGCTCGAGGTGTACTTGAGCGTCAGCTCCCACGGCTGCAGGCCCTGGGCTTCTGCTTCATCCTCGAACGCCCATTGAATCTGGTCTTTCTGATCGTCGGCGGGCAAGTCCTTGATCTCTTCCAGCAGTTGGGGCGCGTCCAGCACGTACTTCTTCAGCGCTTCTTCGTGCCTGGCTTCCTGGGTCAATTCTTTAACGGTCATGTCGTTCTCGCTGATCGGGGGAATGGAAGATGGATCTGGATCATCAAGGATCTCTCTGACGCAAAAAACCGTGTGAAGCCCGGTTTGTCTGGCCTTCAGAACCATTCGTGGATCATTTGAAAACTGCAGGGTGATGCTCGTGCAATATCCGAATATAGGACGTTTGGAAGACGATTTATATGGACTTTTACATCAAATCTACAAAAAAAATGCCGAGCGGTTTTTCTGAAAATATTCCCTCGCCACACAGGAACAACCTTCAAAAAGCAAAGTCATAGCGATGTGCCATCTAGGCACTTCACAAGGAACTCAGGTGATGCGCATTTTCAAGAAGCTTCCGTCTACCCTGTTGGCAACAGGCATGGCCGCCCTTTTTCTTGGCAACATGGCAATGGCCAATACGGCCCAAGCCGGTCTGGAGTTCGCCTCAGACAACCCTTCCTCCACCGACAGCTTCCTCGTCTTTCACAGACTGTATGGTAAAGACGTCATGGTCAGGAGCAATCTCAGTGTCGAGGGTGTGGAAACACTGCAACGCACCGCTAAAACCAACACGGATGACATCAAGGAACTCAAGAATCTCCTCGAAGCGCAGGCTCGTCTCATCGAGGAACTCAAGCGCAACAACGGAACAAGCTCAAGTTCGAGTGCCAGTGAGATAACCAACCTCAAACGCACTGCCACCGAACAGGACAAGGACCTGAAAGAACTCACCAAGCAATTGGAGGAGTTCAAACGCAACAGTGGTTCGAGTTCCAGCTCCAGTTCCAGCGAAGTGGCCAACCTCAAGCGCACGCTCACTGAACAGGAAACCGGCCTGAGAAACCTCGCCAAAGCAGTGGACGAACTCAAGCGCAACAGCAGCTCGAACTCCGGTTCAAGCGCCAGTTCCAGCGAAGTGAGCGACCTCAAGCGCACGGTCAGTGAACAGGACAACGGCCTGAAAAACCTTGCTAAAGCAGTGGACGATCTCAAGCGCAGCAGCAGCTCGAATTCCGGCTCAAGCGCCAGTTCCAGCGAAGTGAGCGACCTCAAGCGCACGGTCAGTGAACAGGACAACGGCCTGAAAAAGCTCGCCAGCCAAATGGACGATCTCAAGCGCAGCAGCAGCTCGAACTCCAGTTCAAGCTCCAGCTCCAGCGAAGTGAGCGACCTCAAGCGCACCGTCAGCGCACAGGACAACGACTTGAAAAGGCTCGCCAGTCAGGTGGAAGACTTGAAGCGTAGCGCCGGGTCGAGCTCCAGCGCGAGTTCCAGCGACCTGTCCAGCCTCAAGCGGGACGTCAGCAATCAGGACAGCCAACTGGATCAGCTGAAACGTGCCGTGGATGATCTGAGAAGCAAGGTGAAATAACAGGGGATGGTGCCCGAGACAGGAATCGAACCTGCGACCTTCGCGTTACGAGTGCGCTGCTCTACCGGCTGAGCTACACGGGCGGTGAGCTAAACCTAGCATCGAGATTGGAAGCGGGCAAATCCACAAACCGTTTCCAGTTTTCGCAGACAAAAAAATGCCCCGCAGTTTTCACTGCGGGGCATTTTTTATAACGTTGAAGCGGTCAGGCGTGGGGAGTGATTAAACGCCCGAAGCCTTGGCTGCTGCTACGTCTTTGATGGAGAGCTTGATACGGCCGCGGTTGTCCACGTCCAGTACCAGCACTTCCACTTCCTGGCCTTCTTTCAGGATGTCGGTCACTTTCTCAACGCGAGCATCGCTCAGCATCGAAATGTGAACCAGACCGTCCTTGCCCGGCAGGATGTTGACGAATGCGCCGAAGTCGACGATGCGCTCAACTTTACCGACGTAGATCTTGCCGATTTCAGCTTCTGCGGTGATGCCCAGAACGCGCTGACGTGCTGCTTCAGCCGCTTCCTTGGTTTCGCCGAAGATCTTGATCGAGCCGTCGTCTTCGATATCGATCGAAGCTTTGGTCTCTTCACAGATCGCACGAATGGTCGCGCCGCCTTTACCGATGACATCACGGATTTTGTCGGTGTCGATTTTCATCGCGATCATGGTCGGAGCGTTTTCCGACAGCTCGGTACGCGACTGGCCAATGATCTGGTTCATCTGACCGAGGATGTTCAGGCGCGCTTCCAGGGCTTGGCCCAGAGCGATCTCCATGATTTCTTCGGTGATGCCTTTGATCTTGATGTCCATCTGCAGCGCGGTAACACCTTTGGCGGTACCAGCTACTTTGAAGTCCATGTCGCCGAGGTGGTCTTCGTCACCCAGGATGTCGGTCAGGACAGCGAATTTCTCGCCTTCTTTAACCAGACCCATCGCGATACCGGCAACCGGTGCCTTCATCGGAACGCCAGCGTCCATCAGGGCCAGGGAAGCGCCGCAGACCGAAGCCATGGAGCTCGAACCGTTGGATTCGGTGATTTCCGATACAACACGGATGGTGTACGGGAACACGTCGGCAGCAGGCAGCATGGCCTGAACCGAACGACGGGCCAGACGGCCGTGACCGATTTCGCGACGACCAGCGCCACCCATGCGACCACACTCACCTACCGAGAACGGAGGGAAGTTGTAGTGCAGCATGAACGGGTCTTTTTTCTCGCCTTCCAGGGTGTCCAGCAGTTGTGCGTCACGGGCGGTGCCCAGTGTTGCAACGACCAGAGCCTGGGTTTCGCCACGGGTGAACAGAGCCGAACCGTGGGTCTTTGGCAGAACACCGACTTCGATGTTCAAAGGACGTACGGTCTTGGTGTCGCGGCCGTCGATACGTGGCTTGCCGTTTACGATGTTTTCGCGAACGGTGCGGTATTCGATTTCGCCGAAAGCAGCTTTGACTTCGCTGGAAGAAGGCTGGCCTTCTTCACCGGACAGCTTGGCAACAACCTGATCCTTCAGCTCACCCAGGCGAGCGTAACGGTCGGCCTTGATGGTGATGGTGTAAGCCTGGGAGATCGCGTCGCCGAACTCGGCACGGATAGCGCCCAGCAGAGCAGTGGCTTCTGGCTGTGGAGCCCAGGTCCAGGTCGGCTTGGCAGCTTCGGCGGCCAGTTCCTTGACGGCGTTGATCACCACCTGGAACTCGTCGTGAGCAAACAGTACCGCGCCCAGCATCTGGTCTTCGGTCAGCTCTTTGGCTTCCGATTCAACCATCAGAACGGCTTCCGAAGTACCGGCAACGACCATGTCCAGGCTCGATGCTTTCAGTTGTTCGTAAGTCGGGTTCAGCAGGTAGCCGGTGCTTTCGTGGAACGCAACGCGGGCAGCGCCGATCGGGCCATCGAAAGGAATGCCGGAGATGGCCAGCGCAGCCGAGGTACCGATCATCGCAGCGATGTCCGGATCGGTCTTTTTGCTGGTGGAAACGACGGTGCAGACTACCTGCACTTCGTTCATGAAGCCTTCCGGGAACAGCGGACGGATCGGACGGTCGATCAGTCGGGAAGTCAGGGTTTCTTTCTCGGAAGGACGGCCTTCGCGCTTGAAGAAACCGCCAGGGATCTTACCGGCAGCGTAAGTCTTTTCCTGGTAGTGAACGGACAGAGGGAAGAAGCCCTTGCCTGGATCGGCTTGCTTGGCACCGACTACGGTCACCAATACGCTGACGTCGTCGTCAACGGTGACCAATACTGCGCCGGAGGCCTGACGGGCGATACGGCCAGTCTCGAGGGTAACGGTCGACTGACCGAACTGGAATTTTTTGATTACCGGGTTCACGGTGTCCTACCTTCTTTTGTGGCTCTTGGGGAACTTGTCTTCTTGCGAAATTCTTGGGCAATGTCGGGAATCGGCCCAACGCCTGTCCAGGGTAAAACGGTGTATCCAGATAAAACTTGAGGCTGGGAGCCTGCCATGCACCAGCGGGAAACCCACTGATGCACGGCAGACAACCAACCTCTAGCGCAATCGCTTATTAGCGACGCAGACCCAGGCGACCGATCAGAGTCTGATAACGACCCAGATCCTTGCCTTTCAGGTAGTCCAGCAGCTTACGACGCTGGTTTACCATGCGGATCAGACCACGACGGGAGTGGTGATCTTTACCGTTGGCCTTGAAGTGACCTTGCAGCTTGTTGATGTTGTGGGTCAGCAGTGCAACTTGCACTTCTGGCGAACCAGTGTCACCAACAGCTTGCTGGTAGTCAGCTACGATTTGAGCTTTTTCTTGAACGTCGAGAGCCATGAGGCAATCCTTTTATCAGGAAACTGTTTCAAAAAAACAGTTTCAACAGGCCAGGGACAAATCCCTGTATCTAAAAATGAGTAGTGACCGTGCCTGTTAACAGCCACCCTCGTCCGGTCATTCTGACCGAATCAGTCGACGCGGCGCGATGCGCCCGTCTTCGCTCACTTCACCGATACCGATGAAGCGACCATTGTGATCCTGTACCCGTACCATGCCGAACTTCGGAGCATCCGGGGCGCGAACCGGCTGGCCGTTTAGCCAGTAGAACGCGCTCGCTTCCGAGAACTGCAGCAGCGGCCAATCCAGCAGGCCGCTGTCCGATGGCATCAGGAAGCGGTCGACCGCTTCGTTGCCGCCTTCGGCATGTACCGCTTCCAGCTCTTCAAGCGTGACAGTCTGCGCCAGCGTGAAAGGCCCGGCCTGGGTACGTCGCAATTCAGCAACGTAAGCGCCACAACCGAGTTGCTCACCGATATCCTCCACCAGGGTGCGGATATAGGTGCCTTTGCTGCAATCCACCGCAAGCCGCGCAGTATCACCTTCAAAGGCCAGCAATTCCAAGCGCGCAATAGTAACAGAACGCGGTTCGCGCTCCACTACTTCGCCTGCACGTGCCAGCTTGTACAGCGGCTGGCCATCACGCTTGAGCGCCGAGTACATCGGCGGTATCTGACTGATTTGCCCACGAAATTTCGGCAGTACCGCTTCGACATCGGATCGACCAACGGTCACCGGGCGCTCCAGCAAAACTTCACCTTCGGCATCCGCCGTGGTGGTGGTTTTGCCCAGTTGCGCCAGGGTTTCATAACCCTTGTCGGAATCGAGCAGGTATTGCGAGAACTTGGTCGCCTCACCGAAGCACAACGGCAACACGCCGGTGGCCAGCGGATCAAGACTGCCGGTGTGCCCGGCCTTCTCTGCGTTCAGCAACCAGCGAACCTTCTGCAACGCCGCGTTGGAAGTGAACCCCAGCGGTTTGTCGAGCAGGATAATGCCGCTGACGTTACGACGGATACGTTTGACCTGAGCCACCGATTACTCCTTGGTGTCTTCGACTTCTGCCGCAACCGGGTGCTGATTGTCTTCAGCCACCGCACGCTCGATCAGGGCCGACAGGTGCGCACCACGCACGACGCTTTCGTCGTAGTGGAAGTGCAACTGCGGAACGCTGCGCAACTTCATTTCGCGGGCCAACTGCATGCGCAGGAAACCGGCGGCGGAGTTGAGCACCTTGATGCTTTGCGCGATATCTTCGGCGCTGTCCTGACCCATCACGGTGATGAAAATCTTGGCGTGACCGACGTCACGACTGACTTCAACAGCGGTAATGGTGACCAGGCCTACGCGCGGGTCTTTGACTTCACGACGGATCAGCTGTGCCAGCTCACGCTGCATCTGATCGCCGATACGCTGGGTACGGCTATATTCTTTTGCCATGTCTTGTTACCTGTTACTGCCTCACGGTGAAACCCGTGGGGTCTGAAAGCGGCAAACGCCCGGCCTGACAAAAGCCAGACCGGGCGTTGCGTTTAGAGTCCTGACGCTGTGCCGCGCATTTGCATGCAGCGGCCCATCGTGGCCCTTGAAGTGCGCGAGTTAGAGGCTGCGAGCAACCTGAACCTTCTCGAAGACTTCGATCTTGTCACCGACTTTGACGTCGTTGTAGCTCTTCACGCCGATACCGCATTCCATGCCGGCACGTACTTCGGAAGCGTCATCCTTGAAGCGGCGCAGGGATTCCAGCTCGCCTTCGAAGATAACGATGTCTTCACGCAGTACACGGATTGGACGGTTACGGTGAACAACACCTTCGATAACCATGCAACCGGCGATCGCGCCAAACTTCGGCGAACGGAACACGTCACGCACTTCGGCCACACCCAGGATGTTCTCGCGAACATCACTGCCGAGCATACCGGTCAGGGCTTTCTTGACGTCTTCGATGATGTCGTAGATCACGTTGTAGTAACGCATATCCAGACCTTCCTGCTCGACGATCTTACGAGCGCCGGCATCGGCACGCACGTTGAAGCCGAACAGTACAGCGTTGGAGGCCAGTGCCAGGTTAGCGTCGGACTCGGTGATACCACCGACACCGCCACCGACAACACGCACTTGCACTTCGTCGTTACCCAGGCCGTTCAAGGCACCGTTCAACGCTTCCAGCGAACCACGGACGTCGGATTTGAGGACGATGTTGAGCGTCTTCTTCTCTTCCTGACCCATGTTCTCGAAGATGTTTTCAAGCTTGCCGGCGTGAGCACGGGCCAGCTTGACTTCGCGGAACTTGCCTTGACGGAACAGAGCCACTTCACGGGCTTTCTTCTCGTCGGCAACCACGCTCATCTCGTCGCCAGCATCCGGCGTACCGTCCAGGCCGAGGATCTCGACAGGGATGGAAGGACCGGCTTCTTTGATTGGCTTGCCGTTCTCGTCGAGCATGGCACGTACACGGCCATAGTTCGAACCGACCAGGACCATGTCGCCTTGGCGCAGGGTACCGTCTTGAACCAGAACGGTAGCAACCGGGCCACGACCTTTGTCGAGACGCGATTCAACCACAACGCCACGACCCGGAGCCGACGGAGTTGCTTTCAGTTCGAGAACTTCAGCTTGCAGCAGAACAGCTTCGAGCAACTCGTCCACGCCAGTACCGACTTTCGCCGAAACCGATACGAACGGGGTGTCGCCGCCCCACTCTTCCGAAGTCACGCCGTGAACCGACAGTTCGCTACGGATGCGATCGAGATCGGCGCCCGGCTTGTCGATTTTGTTCACAGCTACAACCAGCGGAACACCGGCAGCCTTGGCGTGCTGAACGGCTTCAACGGTCTGCGGCATCACGCCGTCGTCCGCTGCAACCACCAGGATCACGATGTCGGTCGCCTTGGCACCACGAGCACGCATGGCGGTAAACGCGGCGTGACCTGGGGTGTCGAGGAAGGTGACCATGCCGCGTTCGGTTTCAACGTGGTACGCGCCGATGTGCTGGGTGATACCGCCGGCTTCGCCAGCAGCAACCTTGGCACGACGGATGTAGTCGAGCAGCGAGGTCTTACCGTGGTCAACGTGGCCCATTACGGTCACGACCGGAGCACGGGAGAACGCTTCACCTTCAAACTTCAGGGACTCGGCCAGGGAATCTTCCAGGGCGGTGTCGCTGACCAGGGTCACTTTGTGGCCCAGCTCTTCGGCAACCAGTTGGGCAGTTTCCTGATCCAGTACCTGGTTGATGGTCGCTGGGGTACCCAGTTTGAACATGAACTTGATGATTTCAGCTGCCTTGACCGACATCTGCTGGGCAAGATCGCCAACAGTGATGGTCTCGCCGATCTTCACTTCGCGCACTACAGGGCCGGTTGGGCTCTGGAAACCGTGAGCGTTGCGTTTCTTCAGCTTGGCCTTGCCGCGACCACCACGACGGAAGCCATCGCTTTCTTCGTCGGTAGTACGTGGCGCAACACGTGGAGCAGGCGCTTTCTCTTTAACCGAAGCACGATGCGGAGCGTTTTTGCGCTCGCCATCGCCACTGCCACGACGATTGTTATCGTCGGCACGTGGTTTGTCCGGACGGCGCTGTTCGTTCTGCTTGTTGCGAACGTCAGCAGACGGAGCTGGAGCAGCTGCAACCACCGGAGCGCTTTCACGCACTGGCTCGGCAACGGCAACCGGCGCCGCAACAGCGTCGTTGGTAGCGGTTTGCGCAGCAGCAGGCTGGCGACGCGCTTCTTCTTCGGCGCGACGCTTGGCTTCTTCTTCAGCCTTCTGACGAGCAGCATTTTCTACTGCGCGACGTTCATCCAGTTCGCGTTTGCGCTCGGCTTCGATTTCTTCCGGGCTGCGTTGTACGAAAACTTTCTTTTTACGGACTTCAACACTGATGCTTTTGCTGCCAGCAACACGCAGGGTGCTGGTGGTTTTACGCTGCAGTGTGATCTTGCGTGGTTCTTCCACTTTCGCCTTGTGGCTGCTTTTCAAGTGAGTCAGCAAAGATTGCTTCTCACTGTCAGTCACATGTTCTTCGGCGGCGGTGTGCGGCAGACCTGCCTCACGCATCTGCTGCAACAGGCGCTCTACCGGTGTTTTGACCTCATCGGCCAGTTGTTTCACCGTGACTTGCGTCATGCACTTCTCTCCTCAGGCCGCGCCTAATTACTCGAACCAGTGGGCTCGGGCGGCCATGATCAACTTGCCGGCACGATCATCGTCAATGCCGTCGATGTCGAGCAGGTCGTCAATAGACTGCTCGGCCAGGTCTTCGCGGGTAATTACGCCGCGCACCGCCAGTTCCATCGCCAAATCCTTGTCCATACCCTCAAGCGAGAGCAGGTCTTCGGCCGGATGGGCGTCTGCCAGCTTTTCCTCAGTAGCGATGGCTTTGGTCAACAAACGATCCTTGGCACGAGCGCGAAGCTCGTTGACGGTTTCTTCGTCAAAGCCGTCGATGTTGAGCATTTCTTCCAACGGTACGTAGGCAATCTCTTCCAGGCTGGTGAAGCCTTCATCTACCAGCACCTGTGCCAGGTCTTCGTCGACTTCCAGCTCGTCGATGAAGTTGCGCAGGATGTCGCCGGTTTCTGCTTGCTGCTTAGCCTGGATGTCCGATTCGGTCATCACGTTCAGGGTCCAGCCAGTCAACTGGCTAGCCAGACGCACGTTCTGACCACCGCGACCGATGGCCTGAGCCAGATTGTCTGCGCCAACGGCGATGTCCATTGCATGGGCATCTTCGTCAACGATAATTGCCGCAACCTCAGCCGGGGACATGGCGTTGATTACGAACTGAGCCGGGTTGTCGTCCCACAGGACGATATCAACACGCTCACCGCCCAACTCACCCGACACTGCCTGGACGCGCGAACCGCGCATACCGATGCAAGCGCCCTGCGGGTCGATGCGTTTGTCCTTGGAGCGGACCGCGATCTTGGCGCGCGAACCCGGGTCACGGGAGGCAGCCATTACTTCGATCAGGCCTTCAGCGATTTCCGGCACTTCGATGCGGAACAACTCGATCAGCATTTCCGGCGCGGTGCGCGACAGGATCAGCTGCGGGCCGCGGTTCTCGGTGCGGATCTCCTTGAGCAGCGCACGCAGACGCACGCCAACCCGGAAGGTTTCGCGAGAGATGATGTCTTCACGAGCCAGCAACGCTTCAGCGTTGTTGCCCAGGTCGACGATCACATTGTCGCGGGTCACTTTCTTCACGGTGCCGGAGATGATTTCCCCCAGGCGCTCGCGATAGGCGTCAACGACTTGAGCGCGCTCGGCTTCGCGAACTTTCTGCACGATGACTTGCTTGGCAGTCTGTGCAGCAATGCGGCCGAACTCGATGGATTCGATTTTTTCTTCGACTACATCACCAACCTGGGCACCAGGATGCGTTTCGGCAACCTTGCTCGGCCAGGTTTCGATGGCCGGATCGTCCAGATCTGCTTCTTCGACAACCGTCCAGCGACGGAAGGTCTCGTAAGCACCGGTGTGGCGATTGATTTCCACACGCAGATCGACTTCGTCCTCGAAACGCTTTTTGGTAGCAGTGGCCAGAGCCAGCTCCAGCGCTTCAAAAATTACGTTTGCCGGTACGCCCTTTTCATTGGATACCGACTCAACAACCAGCAGTACTTCTTTGCTCATCGTACGCCTCGCCTTTCGCAAGCCATTGGATCCGCGGGATCCGCGTCTCAGTCAAAACTGGGAATAATGTTGGCCTTGTCGATCATATCGATCGGCAACAGGAACTCGTGGTCTTCTACCTGCACCACGACATCCTGCTCTTCTACACCGCGCAGAAGGCCCTGAAAGTTGCGTCGCCCTTCAAAAGGCGAGCGCAGCCTGATCTTCACTTGTTCACCGGCAAATTTTGCAAACTGCTCAATAGTGAACAGCGGGCGTTCCATGCCAGGCGAGGAAACTTCAAGGGTGTACTCAACGGCGATTGGATCTTCAACATCCAGGACACCGCTGATCTGACGGCTGACGATGGCGCAATCGTCCACCAGCACGCCGCCTTCTTTATCAATATAAACGCGCAACATTGAGTGGCGACCTTGAGCCGAAAACTCAATACCCCAGCATTCATAGCCTAGGGCCACGACCACCGGGGCCAACAAGGCCTGCAACTCTTCTAGCTTGCTCGACACCTGAACCCCCTCGTGCATGTATGTGCATGCTATGCAAAATAAAAAAATGGGCGAAACGCCCATCCTTGAAACGCCGTCGAACAGCGGCGTAGAAAGTGTCCAGCTAACAAAAAGCCCCTTAAAAGGGGCTCCTTAAACTGGTTGCGGGGGCCGGATTTGAACCGACGACCTTCGGGTTATGAGCCCGACGAGCTACCAGACTGCTCCACCCCGCGACAAAGCTGGGGCGGAAGTATACGACCGATCCCTGACAGGGTCAATGTAACCTTCCACCTACAAGAAAGCCCGCAACAGCGGGCTCTCCTGATAATTGGTACCGAGAAGGGGACTCGAACCCCTACACCCTATGGGCACAACCACCTCAAGGTTGCGTGTCTACCAATTCCACCACCTCGGCAATACTACGTTTGAAACCCTTCTTACTTTTGCTCTTGAGCTGGAGGTACGTCAGTCGCTGGAGTAGCCGACTTTTGCTCTTGAAGCACCGGTACATCATCAGAAGCCGGTTGTTGCTTTGGAACTTCCAACACTGCTGGATTTGGCAAACCTACTTGAGTCAGCTGGTGAGCCTTCTCTTTAGCAAAGTAACCTAACCCTAAGCTGGTTATGAAGAAACCGGCGGCAAGTATAGCAGTAAACTTACTAAGAAAGGTAGAGGAACCTTGGCTTCCGAACACAGTATTTGAAGCACCTGCTCCGAAAGACGCGCCAGCATCCGCACCCTTACCCTGCTGCAGCAATACCAGAGCAACTACGCCCAATGCACCCAGCAGATGAAAAACGACTACGACTGTTTCCAGCATTTTTTCAGTTTCCCGCGGCGCGAATAATCGCACCGAACTCATCTGCATTCAGGGAAGCTCCACCAATGAGCCCCCCATCGATATCCGGCATGCCGAACAGTTCGACCGCATTGGCCGCCTTCACGCTGCCGCCGTATAGAAGCCGCACACCTTGTGCGACCTCAGAATTCTCTGCCGCCAACTGAGCGCGAATGGCTGCGTGCACATCCTGCGCCTGTTGCGGCGAAGCAGTCAGCCCGGTGCCAATGGCCCAGACCGGCTCGTAAGCAATGACTGCATTTGCAAAAGCACCAACACCCAGCTCCTCAATGATACTGCCAAGCTGACGCCCGACAACCTCAAGAGTTTTTCCAGCTTCGCGTTGCTCCAGGGTCTCCCCTATACACAACACTGGAATCAAGCCACATGCCTGTGCCGCTGCGAACTTGCGAATCAGCATTCCGTCCTGCTCGCCCATTTGGCGGCGCTCGGAATGCCCGACAAGTACAAAGGTACAACCTGCATCCACCAACTGACTCGGTGCAACTTCGCCGGTCAAAGCACCTTGCATGGATTCCACTGCAGAGTTCTGCGCGCCGACCGAAATCGACTTGCCTTTCAAACCTTCAATCACTTGATTGATATGCAGGAAAGGCGGGAATACCGCGACATCAACACCGCTCGGCAAGGCCAAATGACTCAGGCCGTTGATCAGCTCAGCGACGCTGGCGCGGGTACCGTGCATCTTCCAGTTACCAGCTACCATAGGGCGACGCATGCTGTACCTCGTCGGTCAAAGTGGGCGCAGATGTTACCCAACACAATCATGGCTGGCAAGCCGAATTCAGGCAGAAACTTCAGTAACCAGTTTTGCCAGCTCTTCGGCGTAGCCGCGAACCTGTGTTTCGTCCTCGCCTTCGACCATGACACGCACCAACGGCTCGGTGCCGGACTTGCGCAACAGCACGCGCCCACGCCCGGCCATGGCCTTGGTAACGCGCTCGCTGGCCTCTTTGACCGACGGATGATCCAGAGGGCTCGCACCGCCACTGAAACGCACGTTGATCAGCACCTGAGGACACTTGCGCAGCGACTGACGGGCTTGAGCCAGCCCTTCGGAGCGAGTCTGCAATGCCATCAGCACCTGCAATGCGGCAATGATCGCATCACCGGTGGTGGTGTGATTGAAGCAGACGATATGACCCGAGTTCTCGCCACCGACCAGCCAATTGCGTTCCAGCAGATCCGCGATCACATAACGGTCACCGACGTTGGCGCGCACAAACGGAATCGACAGATCTGCCAGGGCCAGCTCCAGCCCCAGGTTACTCATCAATGTTCCGACCACACCGCCTTTCAGCAGATCACGCTCATGCAAGTCGCGGGCGATGATGAACAGCAGCTCGTCACCATCGACAACAGCACCCGTGTGATCGACCATCAGGACCCGGTCGCCATCACCATCGAACGCAATACCGAGATCAGCATGTTCGGCAAGAACGGCAGCCTGCAACTGACCCATATGGGTCGAACCGCAGTTGTCATTGATGTTCAGGCCGTTTGGCTGCGCTGAAAGCACAACAACCTCGGCGCCCAACTCGCGGAACACACTCGGTGCCACTTTGTAGGTCGCACCGTGAGCGCAATCGATCACGATCTTCAGGCCCGTAAAGCTGGTGCCGGTCGGCACGCTGCTCTTGCAGAATTCAATATAACGGCCCGAAGCATCGTTGATTCGCGACACTTTGCCGATCTTGCTCGACTCAACCACGGTCATCGGGGTGTCGAGCAACTCTTCGATCATATGCTCGACTTCATCCGGCAGCTTGGTGCCCTTGCCGGAGAAAAACTTGATGCCGTTGTCATCGTGAGGATTGTGCGAGGCACTGATCACGATGCCTGCTTCGGCATGGAACGTACGCGTCAGGTAGGCGATGGCCGGCGTCGGCATCGGGCCCAGGAGCATCACGTCGGCACCCGCCGAAGTCAGCCCGGCCTCGAGCGCCGATTCGAACATGTATCCCGAGATCCGGGTGTCCTTGCCTACCAACACTTTGCAGGCGCCCATTTTGCGGAACGCCATGCCCGCAGCCCAGCCGAGCTTCAGCATGAATTCAGGGGTAATCGGGTACACGCCGACCCGACCACGAATACCGTCGGTGCCAAAATATTTCTTAGTCATAAGTGCTCCATCATTCTTATTCGGCTGATTCCACTGCGGCGATCATCCGCACCACATCGACGGTTTCGGCCACATCATGGACGCGCAATATACGCGCCCCCTTGAATGAAGCCAGCGCCGCGAGTGCCAAACCGCCATGCAGTCGCTCACCGACCGGGCGATTCAAGGCCTGACCTATCATGCTCTTTCGCGAAACCCCGACCAACAGGGGCCGCCCCAAGGCATGCAGGACTTCCATATGTTTGAACAAGCTCAGGTTGTGCTGCAAGGTTTTGGCGAAGCCGAAACCCGGATCCAGGATGATCCGCTCAGCCGGAATTCCGACTGACGCACACTGCGCCATGCGCTCGACAAGAAACTCGCCGACCTCTCGGGTGACATCCTGATAATGCGGATTGTCCTGCATGTCGCCCGGCTCACCGAGCATATGCATCAGACAGACCGGCAGGCCAGTGGCGGCCGCCGCATCCAGAGCGCCCTCTCGACGCAACGAGCGGACGTCATTGATCAAACCCGCACCCAGCCGCGCCGCTTCACGCATGACCGCTGGCGTGGAAGTATCGACCGAGATAATCACATCCAGCTCGCGGTTGATGCGCTCGACGATTGGCGCTACGCGCTCCAGTTCTTCGAGCGGCGAAACCGCCCTGGCACCGGGCCGGGTCGACTCACCACCGACATCAATCAGCGTCGCACCGGCCAGCACCATGGCTTCGGCGTGGCGCAAGGCCGCATCGAGCTGGCTGTATTGGCCGCCATCGGAAAAGGAATCAGGGGTGACATTGAGAATGCCCATGACATGCGTCTGGGCCAAATCAAGAACCCGGTTGCCGCAAGGCAACCGGGTCGAGGACTGAACAGAAGTCATTTCAAACCTTAAACGTCAGCAGCCGGACCGCCGATCGGAGTTTCCGGGCGCTCATCCTGCACCACCGGAGGCGTTCCGGAGGTACCGGTGCCGCCCGACCAGTCGCGAGGTTCGCGAGGCGTACGACCCGCCATGATGTCGTCGATCTGATCGGCATCGATCGTTTCGTACTTCATCAGGGCATCAGCCATGGCGTCGAGCTTGTCACGGTTATCCGTGAGGATCTGTTTGGCCGTGCCATAGCACTGGTCAATGATGCTGCGCACTTCGGAGTCGATCAGCTTGGCTGTCTCACCGGAGAAGCTTGCACTCTGACCACCGCCGCCGCGACCAAGGAACACTTCGCCCTCTTCTTCGGCGTACATCAACGGACCGAGTTTCTCCGACAGACCCCACTTGGTCACCATGTTCCGTGCAATCTGACTGGCACGCATGATGTCGTTGGATGCGCCGGTGGTGACACCGTCAAAGCCCAAAGTCATCTCTTCAGCGATACGGCCGCCGTACAGCGAGCAGATCTGGCTGATCAACGCACGCTTGGACAGGCTGTAGCGATCTTCTTCCGGCAGGAACATGGTCACACCCAGCGCACGACCGCGCGGGATGATCGACACTTTGTAGACCGGGTCATGCTCAGGCACGACGCGACCAACAATGGCATGGCCTGCTTCGTGATAGGCGGTGTTCTGCTTCTCTTTCTCGGACATGACCATGGATTTGCGCTCGGCGCCCATCATGATCTTGTCTTTCGCCAGTTCGAATTCTTTCATCTCGACAATGCGCTTGCCGGTACGGGCAGCGAACAGCGACGCCTCGTTCACCAGGTTGGCAAGGTCGGCACCGGAGAAACCAGGCGTACCACGAGCGATCACCGCCGGAGCGACGTCGTCACCCATTGGCACTTTGCGCATGTGGACCTTGAGAATTTGCTCGCGACCGCGGATATCCGGCAGCCCGACCACAACCTGACGGTCGAAACGGCCCGGACGCAGCAACGCAGGGTCCAGTACGTCCGGACGGTTGGTTGCAGCGATGACGATGATGCCGTCATTCATTTCGAAGCCGTCCATCTCTACCAGCAACTGGTTGAGAGTCTGCTCACGCTCATCGTGACCACCGCCCATGCCGGCGCCACGATGGCGACCGACGGCGTCGATTTCATCGATGAAGATGATGCATGGCGCGTGTTTTTTGGCTTGCTCGAACATGTCGCGAACACGGCTGGCACCGACACCGACGAACATTTCGACAAAGTCGGAACCGGAAATGGTGAAGAACGGCACCTTGGCTTCACCGGCAATTGCCTTGGCCAGCAAGGTTTTACCAGTACCCGGAGGACCGACCATCAGCACGCCGCGAGGAATGCGACCGCCCAGACGCTGGAACTTGCCCGGATCGCGGAGGAACTCGACCAGTTCGCCGACTTCTTCCTTGGCTTCGTCGCAACCGGCAACGTCAGCCAGGGTAGTTTTCACCTGGTCTTCGGAGAGCAGGCGCGCCTTGCTCTTGCCGAAGCTCATCGGCCCGCCCTTGCCTCCGGCACCGCCCTGCATCTGCCGCATGAAGAACATGAACACGGCGATGATCACCAGGATCGGGAAGCTCGCGACCAGCAGTTGAGTCCAGATGCTTTGCTGCTCAGGCTGCTTGCCTTCGACTACCACGTGGTTGTCCACGAGATCGCCGATCAGACCGTTGTCCTGGATCGCAGGACGAATGGTCTTGAAGCTGTCGCCATCGTTGCGCTTACCGGTAATCACATAGCCATCAACGGCTACGCGCTCGACCTTGCCATCCTTGACCTGCTGGATGAAGTCGGAATAGTTGAGGGTCTGCGGCTCGTTAGGGCTGGAGAAGTTGTTCATCACTGTCACCAGGACAGCCGCGATGATCAACCACAGGATCAGATTCTTTGCCATATCGTTCAATTAACTACCCTCTGAAGCAAGCGCCGCTAATGGCGCGCGCTTCGCATGATATTCACCGGCCTAACTTACTACATTACCTACAACACTGGCAGGCGCCGTCTGTAACCCTTTGTGAAACACTTCCTACACAATATTCGCTAATTCCCACAAGGCGAAATACGAAAAACCTATCGCCCCGCAAAAAAACCTCGATTTACTCACTACGACCGCGGTAGCCCCAAGCCAGCATGTATTGCTCGCGGGAACTGCCACGGGAAGAGTCCGGCTTGATCATCTGGACCTTGTCGAATTTCTGACGAGCGTCCTTCACGTAAGCATCAAACCCTTCGCCCTGAAACACCTTGATCACGAAATTACCACCCGGCTTGAGTATCCGGGCAGCCAGATCAAGAGCCAGCTCACATAGAAACATGGCTTTTGGCATGTCCACTTCAGGCGTACCACTCATATTGGGGGCCATATCGGAAATCACAAGGTCCACCTGCGAATTACCGACGGCCTCAAGGATCTGAGCGAGCACTTTGTCCTCGGTGAAGTCACCCTGGATGAAAGTCACGTCCGGAATGCTGTCCATTTCCAGGATGTCCGAGGCGATCAGACGCCCCTGACCACCGATCAGCCGACTGGTGACCTGCGACCAGCCGCCGGGCGCCGCGCCCAGGTCGACAACGCTCATACCCGGACGGATCAGCTTGTATTTCTCCTGGACCTCCAGAAGCTTGTAACTCGCACGCGAGCGGTAACCATCCTTCTGCGCCTGCTTCACATAGGGATCGTTGACATGTCTTTTCAGCCAACCAAGGCTTGTCTTGGAACGCGCCATTGGGCACCTCGATGATAAGGGTCGTGATTAGTTGGGCGGATCCACGAACCCTCGGGTAAAATGGCCGCCATTTTACAGAATCCAGACGAAAGGGTCAGATTATGCCGCTCACTCAAGAGCAGAAGAAACAGTACAAATCCATTGGCCACCATCTGAAACCAGTTTTGATTGTGGCTGACAACGGTTTGACTGAAGGTGTGTTAGCCGAACTTGAACGCGCTTTGGCGGATCACGAGCTGATCAAGATCAAGCTCAACATCCTCGATCGCGAATCGCGCCTGGCGTCCATTGCAGAACTCTGCAAGGTCGGCAAAGCGGATCTGGTTCAAGTCATCGGCAAGATGGCACTGATTTACCGCAAGAACTTCAGCGTCAACAAGCAGCTGTCGAACGTCCATCGCTTCAAATGATGGCAAGGGTCAAGGGTGTGCTTCGCGCACCCTGCCGCTCCATCCCGGTACCGGCTGCAAGACCAGCACCAGCCCGGAAAAGCCCAGAACAAGATAGCTGAACACCTGCCAACGCACTGCATCCGGCCAGCCGATACGCACCGCGAAAAACATCGCACACGCATACAGCGCCATCATCAGCAGTTGCCCGCGAATATCGCGCCATAGACTGGCAAGGCCCTCGGCCTGAACCAGCACCAAAGCCTGAAAAATTACACACGCAGAGGCGAAACCCACCATCAGCGCATTCAGCATGCCTGCAATTTCTTCGATCAGCAGCGGTGCCAGGCCAATTTGGCCCAGCACCGGCAGCAGACCGATGTGTAACAGCCACAAGCCGCCGACCCACAACATCTGAGTCAGCTGCCAAAGCATGGCGCCCGCACGCAGCGGGCGCCTTCTTTCAGATGTGGCGGACTTCGACAATCTCGTACTCGATAACGCCACCCGGCGTTTTCACGGCAACCACATCACCCTCTTCCTTGGCAATCAAGGCACGGGCCAATGGCGAACCTACCGAAATCTTGCCGAGTTTGAAGTCAGCCTCGTCCTCGCCCACGATGTGGTAAGTGACGCGCTCATCGGTCTCGACGTTGGCGATTTCAACAGTGGTGCCGAAAATCACTTTACCGGTGTGAGGAATGCTCGTGACGTCGATGATGACCTGATTCTGAATCCGGCCTTCGATGTCACGAATCCGCGCCTCGACCATACCTTGCTGCTCGCGAGCAGCGTGGTATTCGGCGTTTTCCTTCAAGTCACCCAATTCCCGGGCCGTACCGATGTCCTGGCTGAGCTTCGGACGGACGACCTTGGTCAGGTGAGCGTGTTCTTCTTCCAGGGCTTTCGCGCCCTGGACGGTCATTGGGTACTTGATCATGCCTTCAATCCTGCGTGTAGATCCTGCAAGCGGCGTACGGTCTTCTCGGGACCGAACTTCAGCGCTTCGCAGATGGCTTCGCCAGCAGCAATGGTGGTGGTGCAGTAGATTTTGTGCTGCAAGGCATTACGACGAATGGAGTACGAGTCAGCAATCGACTGGCGACCTTCGGTGGTGTTGATGATCAGGGTGACTTCGTCATTCTTGATCATGTCGACCACGTGCGGACGACCTTCAGTCACCTTGTTCACACGGCGCACTTTCAGGCCTGCAGCTTCGATCAGCTTGGCAGTACCGGCAGTGGCAACCACTTCGAAGCCCAAGTTGATCAGATCACGGGCCACGCCTGCAACCAGTGGCTTGTCGTCGTCACGCACGCTGATGAACGCGGTACCGCCGGTCGGCAGCACTTCGCTGGCGCCCATCTGAGCCTTGGCGAACGCTTCGCCGAAGGTGTCGCCCACGCCCATCACTTCACCGGTGGACTTCATCTCTGGGCCCAGGATCGGGTCCACGCCAGGGAATTTGGCGAACGGGAAGACCGCCTCTTTCACACTGTAGAAGTTCGGGATGATTTCTTTGGTGAAGCCGATTTCTTTCAGGGTTTTACCGGCCATGACGCGTGCCGCGATCATCGCCAGGGAAACACCGATGCACTTGGACACGAACGGTACGGTACGGGAAGCGCGCGGGTTGACTTCGATGACGTAGATGTCTTCGCCTTGCAGCGCCAACTGAACGTTCATCAGGCCGACAACGCCCAGTTCCAGGGCCATTTTCTTGACCTGTTCGCGCATCTCGTCCTGGATGTGCGCAGGCAGCGAGTACGGCGGCAGGGAACACGCGGAGTCACCGGAGTGAACACCGGCCTGCTCGATATGCTGCATGATCGCGCCGATCACCACGTCGGTGCCGTCGCAAACTGCATCCACGTCCATTTCGATGGCGCAGTTCAGGAAGTGGTCGAGCAGCACCGGGCTGTCGTTGGACACTTTCACTGCGTCACGCAGGTAGCGCTTGAGTTCTTCTTCTTCGTAGACGATTTCCATCGCACGGCCGCCCAGTACGTAGGACGGACGAACCACCAGCGGGTAACCGATCTTGGCCGCGGCACGAATCGCTTCGTCTTCGCTGCGCACGGTGGCGTTTGGCGGCTGACGCAGGTTCAGACGCTCAACCATTTGCTGGAAGCGCTCACGGTCTTCGGCACGGTCGATGGCGTCAGGGCTGGTGCCGATGATCGGCACGCCAGCTTCTTCCAGGGCACGAGCCAGTTTCAGTGGAGTCTGGCCGCCGTACTGGACGATCACGCCTTTTGGCTTCTCGACCCGGCAGATTTCCAGCACGTCTTCCAGGGTTACTGGTTCGAAGTACAGGCGATCGGAGGTGTCGTAGTCGGTGGAAACGGTTTCCGGGTTGCAGTTGACCATGATGGTCTCGTAACCGTCTTCGCGCAGGGCCAGTGCCGCGTGTACGCAGCAGTAGTCGAACTCGATGCCCTGGCCGATACGGTTTGGACCGCCGCCGAGGATCATGATCTTGTCGCGGCCCGACGGCGCGGCTTCGCACTCTTCCTCGTAAGTCGAGTACATGTAGGCGGTGTCGGTGGCGAACTCGGCAGCGCAGGTGTCAACGCGCTTGTAGACCGGGAAGATCTCCAGCTTGTGACGGTGGCGACGCAAAGCTTTTTCGGTCACGCCCAGCAGCTTGGCCAGACGCATGTCCGAGAAGCCTTTGCGCTTGAGCTTGAACATCAGGTCGCGGTCGATGCTGGCCAGCCCCAGGGTCTTGACCTTCTCTTCTTCCTTGATCAGATCTTCGATCTGTACCAGGAACCACGGGTCGATCATGTTCATGCCGAAGATGTCTTCGACCGACAGGCCGGCGCGGAAGGCGTCAGCCACGTACCAGATGCGCTCGGCGCCCGGCACGGTCAGTTCGCGCTTGAGGATGCTCATGCTTTCCGGGTTGCCCAGGTCGAGCTTCTCGTCCAGGCCGCAAACGCCCACTTCCAGGCCGCGCAGGGCTTTCTGCAGGGATTCCTGGAAGGTCCGGCCGATAGCCATGACTTCACCGACCGACTTCATTTGAGTGGTCAGGCGTGCATCGGCTTTCGGGAATTTCTCGAAAGCGAAACGTGGCAGCTTGGTGACGACGTAGTCGATCGACGGCTCGAACGACGCCGGGGTAGCGCCACCGGTGATTTCGTTCTGCAGCTCGTCCAGGGTATAGCCGATCGCCAACTTGGCAGCGATACGCGCAATCGGGAAACCGGTGGCTTTCGAGGCCAGGGCCGAGGAACGGGATACCCGTGGGTTCATCTCGATGACGACCATGCGGCCAGTGTCCGGGCAGATGCCGAACTGAACGTTGGAGCCGCCGGTTTCCACGCCGATCTCGCGCAGTACCGCCAGGGAGGCGTTACGCATGATCTGGTATTCCTTGTCCGTCAGGGTCTGTGCCGGCGCAACAGTGATCGAGTCACCGGTGTGCACGCCCATCGGGTCAAAGTTTTCAATGGAGCAGACGATGATGCAGTTGTCCTTCTTATCGCGGACAACCTCCATCTCGTATTCTTTCCAGCCGATCAGGGATTCGTCGATCAGCAGCTCTTTGGTCGGCGACAGGTCCAGACCACGGGCGCAGATTTCTTCGAACTCTTCACGGTTGTAAGCGATACCGCCGCCGGTGCCGCCCATGGTGAAGGACGGACGGATGATGCACGGGAAGCCCAGGCGCTCAAGAACGGCGTTGGCCTCTTCCATGCTGTGGGCGATACCCGAGCGCGGGCAGTCCAGTCCGATGGACTTCATCGCCTTGTCGAAGCGCGAACGGTCTTCAGCCTTGTCGATGGTGTCAGCGTTGGCGCCGATCATCTCTACGCCGAACTTCTCCAGAACGCCTTCGCGCTCCAGGTCCAGTGCGCAGTTCAGAGCGGTCTGGCCGCCCATGGTTGGCAGCAGCGCGTCCGGACGCTCTTTCTCGATGATCTTGGCAACGGTCTGCCATTTGATCGGTTCGATGTAGGTGGCGTCGGCCATGTCCGGGTCGGTCATGATGGTCGCTGGGTTGGAGTTCACCAGGATGACGCGGTAACCCTCTTCGCGCAGGGCTTTGCAGGCCTGGGCGCCGGAGTAGTCGAATTCGCAGGCCTGGCCGATAACGATCGGGCCAGCGCCGAGAATCAGGATGCTTTTAATGTCTGTACGTTTTGGCATGGGTTTGTCACTCAAATCCGCAGGTCAGTCGGCAAGCCGTCTTGTTCAATCTTTGAAGCCTTGAGGGGGCCGCCGATGTCGGGACCGCCCTCAAGCTTTGCTGCATCAAGGCGAGCGATCAGCGTCGCTTGGCCATTTCGTTGATGAAGCGATCGAACAATGGCGCTACGTCGTTCGGGCCAGGGCTGGCTTCCGGGTGACCCTGGAAGCTGAAGGCGCTCTTGTCGGTACGCTCGATGCCTTGCAGGGTGCCGTCGAACAGCGATTTGTGAATCGCACGAACGTTGGCTGGCAGGGTCGCTTCGTCTACGGCAAAACCGTGGTTCTGGCTGGTGATCATCACCACGCCGCTGTCCAGATCCTGGACCGGGTGGTTGGCACCGTGGTGGCCGTGGCCCATTTTCAGGGTCTTGGCGCCGGAGGCCAGGGCCAGCAGTTGGTGACCGAGGCAGATGCCGAATACCGGAATCTCGGTTTCCAGCACGTCCTTGATCGCCTGGATCGCGTAGTCGCAAGGCTCCGGGTCGCCAGGGCCGTTGGACAGGAACACGCCGTCCGGCTTCATCGCCAGCACGTCAGCGGCAGGCGTTTGCGCCGGCACCACGGTCACACGGCAACCGCGCTCGACCAGCATGCGCAGGATGTTGAGCTTGACGCCGTAGTCGTAGGCAACCACGTGGTACGGCAGCTCGGAAGCGTCGATGGTCGCGTGGCTGTCGGTTTTCAACTCCCAGACAGTCGAGCGCCACTCGTAGGTTTCCTTGGTGCTGACGACTTTCGCCAGGTCCATGCCTTTGAGGCCAGGGAAGCCTTGAGCCGCGGCGATGGCCGCTTCTTCGGAAATGTTGTCACCGGCCATGATGCAGCCGTTCTGCGCGCCTTTCTCACGCAGGATGCGCGTCAGGCGGCGGGTGTCGATACCGGCGATTGCCACAACGTTGTTGGCTTTCAGGTAGTCGGACAGGGACATCGTGTTACGCCAGTTGCTCGCAACCAGCGGCAGGTCACGGATGACCAGGCCAGCGGACCAGACGCGGTCGGACTCGGCGTCTTCCGGCGTGGTGCCGGTGTTGCCGATGTGCGGGTAAGTCAGGGTAACGATCTGTTGGGCGTAGGAAGGATCGGTAAGGATTTCCTGATAGCCGGTCATTGCGGTGTTAAACACCACCTCACCAACGGTTTGACCGTCGGCTCCAATGGCTTCGCCGCGAAAAATGCTGCCATCAGCAAGGGCGAGTATGGCTGGCTTAGTCAAGAAGACCTCCCGTAAATAAAGCCTGAAAGGGCGATCGCAGGTTGTAAAAAAGCGGAGTGACGTATGGACACGTCACCCCGCTTCTTCACTGAATTATTCTGCGCGCTTTTAGTGGACACACTAAAGCTGTAGCTTACAGAAAAAGGCTTTTTTGGTCTACCGCCAATGAGCCCTAAAGGCCGGAGAATGCGACAGGACGTCGCTTGGCGTAATAAAACCGGGCCCAAACGCAATGTTGGAACCCGGTTTCGGCTGCATCTTAACGCAGGTCGAGCACGTCTTGCATGTCGTAGAGGCCAGGCTCACGACTGTCCAGCCACAACGCCGCACGCACAGCGCCTTTGGCGAAGGTCATGCGACTGGACGCCTTATGCGTGATTTCCAGGCGCTCGCCCTCACAAGCGAACAGCACGGTGTGATCACCGACCACATCACCACCGCGCACAGTGGCAAAACCGATCGTTTCACGCTCGCGCACACCGGTGTGGCCTTCACGCCCATAGACCGCGACCTTCTGCAGGTCACGATCCAGCGCACTGGCAATCACCTCACCCATACGCAGGGCGGTGCCGGAAGGCGCATCGATCTTGTGCCGATGATGAGCTTCGATGATTTCGATGTCTGCATCATCACCCAGCACGCGCGCAGCCATGTCGAGCAGCTTCAGCGACAGGTTCACACCAACACTGAAGTTGGCCGCGAACACGATAGGAATGTCCTTGCCCGCCTCGGCCAGCAACTGCTTCTGCGCAGCGTCGAGCCCCGTCGTGCCGATGACCATGGCTTTGCCCGCCTTGCGGCAGAACGCCAGGTTTTTCAGCATGACTTCCGGCAGCGTGAAATCGATCAACACATCGAATTCATCCGCGACCGCATCCAGATTACCGGACAACGGCACACCGATACGCCCCAGCGAAGCCAGCTCGCCAGCATCCACGCCAATCAGCGTGCTGCCGGGGCGCACGATGGCGGCTGTCAGACCGGTCAGCGGTGCACGTTGCTGCACCGCTTCAACCAGGATCTTGCCCATGCGGCCAGCGGCGCCCATCACAGCTATACGTCGCATGCTCACTCCTTACAGATCGCCGAAGAAGCGCTTCACGCCTTCGAACCAACCGGTGGTTTTCGGCGAATGGCTGTTGTCGTCTGCCAGGGAGCTGCGGAACTCTTCCAGCAATTCGCGCTGACGACGACCCAGATTGACCGGGGTTTCCACCGCAACACGGCACATCAAGTCACCGGCACCGCCGCCACGCACAGGCGCAACGCCTTTGCCGCGAACACGGAACTGCTTGCCGGTCTGAGTCCCCTCAGGGATTTTCAGTTTGACCCGACCATCAAGGGTCGGAATCTCCAGCTCGCCACCCAGCGCCGCATCGACGAAACTGATCGGCACTTCGCAGAACAAGTGCTTGCCGTCACGCTGGAAGATCGCGTGCTCGCGCACGTTGATCACCACGTACAGATCGCCCGTCGGACCACCCTGAGCACCCGCCTCGCCTTCGCCGGACAGACGAATGCGGTCACCGGTGTCGACACCGGCCGGCACTTTCACGGAAAGGGTTTTGTACTCTTCAACGCGACCGTCACCGTTGCAGGAGTTGCACGGGTCGGAAATGATCTTGCCCTGGCCATGGCAGCGCGGGCAGGTCTGCTGCACCGAGAAGAAACCTTGCTGCATACGGACCTGACCGATACCGCCGCACGTCGGGCAAGTGACTGGCGAAGAGCCTTTCTTGGCACCCGAGCCATCGCACGGCTTGCAGTTGACCAGTGTCGGAACGCGGATATTCACGGTGGTACCGCGTACCGCTTCTTCCAGATTCAGTTCCAGGGTGTAACGCAGGTCGCTGCCGCGCTGAGCGCCGCCACGAGCACCGCCGCGACCGCCACCGAAGAAGTCACTGAAGACATCGCCAAAGATGTCGGAGAAGTTCTGACCGCCAAACCCGGCACCGCCGCCACCCATGCTTGGGTCGACACCGGCATGACCGTATTGGTCGTACGCCGCGCGCTTGCTGGAATCGGACAGCACTTCGTAGGCCTCGTTGGCCTCCTTGAACATCTCTTCCGACGCTTTGTCATCGGGATTACGGTCCGGGTGGTGCTTCATCGCCAGGCGACGGTAGGCCTTTTTCAGGTCCGCTTCGCTTGTGCCACGCTCAACACCCAATACTTCGTAATAGTCACGCTTTGCCATAAGTCTTTGCACTCTTAAGGACGTTCGGCAAACCTCTCCTGAGCCCTGCCGAACTCGTTGAGCCCCAATACAGGCCCGGACCCAACTCACGTCAATTCAACGATCCTGGTCTTTGATTCACTGCGGTACTTTCGGCTCGAAAAGCAGGAGCATTCCCGGCCATACCTCCAGCACACGAACTTGTCGCATGCTGTAAAAATTCGTGTACTCCAGACACGCCAACGCGGGAGCAGGCTCCCGCGCGGCGACATCCTACCAGTCACCGCCTAAAGGCAGTCAACCGGGCGACCAACAACTTACTTGTGGTCTTTGACTTCTTCGAACTCGGCATCGACAACGTCGTCGGCTTTTTCAGCTTTTTCGTCGTGCGGTGCTGCGCCTTCAGCAGGCTGAGCCTGTTCGGCGTACATCTTCTGCGCCACTGGAGCGGAGACTTTCGACAGCTCTTCAACCTTGGCTTCGATTGCAGCTTTGTCGTCGCCTTTAACAGCGGCTTCCAGAGCAACAACAGCAGCTTCGATTGCAGTCTTCTCTTCAGCAGTCACTTTGTCGCCTGCTTCAGTGACCATTTTGCGAGTCGAGTGAACCAGTGCATCGCCCTGGTTGCGGGCAGTTGCCAGCTCTTCGAACTTGCGGTCTTCCTCGGAGTTCGCTTCAGCGTCGCGAATCATTTTCTCGATCTCTTCATCGGACAAACCGGAGTTTGCCTTGATCACGATCGATTGAGCCTTGCCGGTGGCCTTGTCTTTGGCGCCTACGTGCAGGATGCCGTTGGCGTCGATGTCGAAGGTCACTTCGATTTGTGGCACGCCACGTGGTGCTGGTGGAATCTCGGCCAGGTCGAACTTGCCCAGGGACTTGTTCTGGGCGGCTTGCTTACGCTCGCCTTGCAGCACGTGGATGGTCACGGCGCCCTGGTTGTCGTCGGCAGTCGAGAACACTTGCGATTTCTTGGTAGGAATCGTGGTGTTTTTCTCGATCAGCGCGGTCATCACGCCACCCATGGTTTCGATACCCAGGGTCAGCGGGCTGACGTCCAGCAGCAGAACGTCTTTCACGTCACCGGCCAATACGGCGCCCTGGATAGCAGCACCCATGGCAACAGCTTCGTCCGGGTTCACGTCTTTACGTGCTTCTTTACCGAAGAACTCGGTCACCAGCTTCTGAACCAGTGGCATACGGGTCTGACCGCCTACCAGGATCACGTCGTTGATCGAGCCAACTTCGATGCCGGAGTCTTTCAGAGCGATGCGGCAAGGTTCGATGGTGCGTTGAACCAGGTCTTCAACCAGCGCTTCCAGCTTGGCGCGGGAAATTTTCACGTTCAAGTGCTTAGGACCGGTGGCGTCTGCAGTGATGTACGGCAGGTTCACGTCGGTCGACATGCTCGAAGACAGTTCGATCTTGGCTTTCTCAGCGGCTTCTTTCAGGCGCTGCATGGCCAGCGGGTCACCTTTGAGGTTCATGCCGCTTTCTTTCTTGAATTCGTCGACGAGGTAGTCGATCAGACGAATGTCAAAGTCTTCACCGCCCAGGAACGTGTCACCGTTGGTGGCCAATACTTCGAACTGGTGCTCGCCATCGACTTCAGCGATTTCGATCACGGAAACGTCGAAGGTACCGCCGCCCAAGTCGTAAACGATCACGGTGTGATCGCCTTTCGCCTTGTCCATACCGTAAGCCAGAGCGGCTGCGGTTGGTTCGTTGATGATACGTTTAACGTCCAGGCCCGCGATGCGGCCGGCGTCTTTGGTCGCCTGGCGCTGGCTGTCGTTGAAGTAGGCCGGAACGGTGATCACCGCTTCGGTCACTGGCTCGCCGAGGTAGTCTTCGGCGGTCTTCTTCATTTTCTTCAGAATTTCAGCCGAGATCTGTGGCGGCGACATTTTCTGGCCGTTCACTTCAACCCAAGCGTCGCCGTTGTCAGCCTTGGCGATTTTGTAAGGGACCATCTTGATGTCTTTCTGTACGACTTCTTCGTCGAACTTACGACCGATCAGACGCTTCACCGCATACAGGGTGTTGTGCGGATTGGTCACAGCCTGACGCTTGGCCGACTGACCAACGAGGATTTCGCCGTCGTTGGCGTAAGCGATGATCGACGGCGTGGTACGCGCGCCTTCAGCGTTTTCAATAACTTTGGCTACGCCGTTTTCAAGCACGGAGACGCAGGAGTTGGTAGTCCCCAGGTCGATACCGATAATTTTGCCCATGTTCACTCTCCCGAAACTTTGGATTTGGTTGCCGCAGCAGTGGTGGCTAACTGCGGTAGCACTTAAACGCTTGACTTCTAAATGGGGGCCTTGCGGCTAATTTCAAGCCTGCTCGTCAATCGAAGGCGAAACCGGTGCCGGTGCCTTGCTGACCACGACCATGGCCGGGCGCAGCAGACGACCATTGAGCTGGTAGCCCTTCTGGAACACCTTGAGCACGCTGTTCGGCTCGACGTCAGCGCTTTCCTGCATGGCCATTGCCTGATGAAGAACGGCGTTGAACGGTTCGCCATGCGGGTCGATCGCTTCCAGCTGATAACGCTTCAGGGTGTCCTGGAACATTTTCAGGGTCAGCTCGATGCCTTCGCGCATTGGGCGGATGCTTTCATCGTCCGGGTTGGACAACTCCAGACCACGCTCAAGGCTGTCGATGATCGGCAGCAGATCACCGGCAAATTTTTCCAGAGCGAATTTGTGAGCCTTTTCGACATCCTGCTCAGCGCGACGGCGGACGTTCTGCAGATCGGCGGCAACACGCAAAGCCTGATCCTGCGCGCCTGCCAGTTGCTCTTCGAGCACTTGTACACGAGCCGCGAGGTCTTCACCCGAAGCCGCGGAGCCCTGGTTGGCTTCTTGATTTTGCGTATCCACTGTCTGTTCGTCAGCCATAGATTTCTCCTTTCAATATCGTCCGCGAGCTCAACTCGCGCTTCTGCCCAGCTATATGGGGCCGCAAAAATCAGCTTCAAGGGGTTTGTTGTGATTAACCCTACAAAAAACAGCTGCATTGTCATTTCCCGATGCGCTAACGATTTCGTCGGATCAATCAAATCGAGCTAAGAGAGGGCATTGTCAGCCGCAAATAAAACACTGTATAAATAACCAGACCTAAAGCCTGGGAGCGGCCTTTATGCTGGTGCACCTGTCCGTACACAATTACGCCATCGTTGAACATCTCGATCTCGAACTCGATCGCGGGATGAGTGTGATCACAGGGGAAACCGGCGCCGGCAAGTCGATCATGCTCGACGCCCTCGGCCTGACCCTGGGCGATCGCGCCGACAGTGGCGTGGTCCGCCCGGGCGCCGACAAGGCCGACATCCTGGCCACCTTCGACCTGGTCGATATTCCCGAAGCCAGTGCCTGGCTGGCCGAGCGCGACCTTGAAAGCGACGGCCCGTGCATTCTGCGCCGGGTGATCACCGCCGAAGGGCGCTCCCGCGGCTATATCAATGGCACGCCCTGCCCGCTTGGTGATCTCAAGGCCCTGGGCGAGTTGCTGATCGATATCCACAGCCAGCACGAGCACCAATCCCTGCTCAAGACCGACACCCACCGCCGCCTGCTCGACGAGTACGCCGGCGCCACCGACCTTGCCCGCCAGGTGCAATTGGCCGCCCAACGCTGGCGCCAGACTCGCCAGGAACTGGAGCGCCTCTCCAACTCCGGCGATGAACAACGCGCCCGCCATCAACTGCTCAGCTATCAACTCGAAGAACTGGAAAACCTCGGCCTCGGTGACAACGAGCTGGAGCAGCTGGAGCAGGAACACAAGAACCTGACCAACGCCGAAACCCTGCTGGGCATCTGCCGGCAAGTGGTCGAACAATGCAGCGAAAGTGATTCCGGCAATGTCCTGAACGCCCTGACCGCCAGCCTCAACCGCCTGTCGAGCGTGAACAACTCGATCGGCGCACTGGGTGAAGCCAGCAGTTTGCTGACCAGTGCACAGATCCAGGTTGAAGAGGCCGTGGGCGAACTGAATCGCTTCCTCGATAACTTCGATGCCGACCCGGCGCGCCTGCAGTACCTGGAAGAACGCCTCGATGCGATCTACACCATGGCGCGCAAGCACCGCATCCAGCCGACCGAGGTCGCCGAGATGCAGCAGCGCTTGCTGGATGAAATTGAAACCCTGAATGCCAATGATGAATCCATCGAGCGCCTGAGCG
The DNA here is from genome assembly GCF_949768225.1 of Pseudomonas sp. IT-P44. Classification (NCBI taxonomy): domain Bacteria; kingdom Pseudomonadati; phylum Pseudomonadota; class Gammaproteobacteria; order Pseudomonadales; family Pseudomonadaceae; genus Pseudomonas; species Pseudomonas sp. IT-P44. The sequence continues at coordinate 212,763 of NZ_CATKQM010000090.1, forward strand.
ATGAGCTGGCCTCTTATGCCCGCCATTATCAGGAGAAGGCTCGCGAACTGAGCGATTTGCGCCACCAGGCTTCCAGCAGCCTGGCCAGCGCCGTGGAGCAGGAAATCCAGCGACTGGGCATGCCCGGCGGCCGCTTCACCATCGAGCTGCGCCCCAACAGCAGCGATGAGTTGCTGCCTAACGGGCTCGAACAGGTAGAACTGCTGGTCAGCGCCAACCCCGGCCAGCCCTTGAAAGCTTTGGCCAAAGTAGCCTCGGGTGGTGAGCTGTCGCGGATCAGCCTGGCGATTCAGGTGATTACCGCACAGACTTCACGCGTACCCACCCTGGTATTCGACGAAGTGGACGTAGGCATCGGCGGCCCGACGGCCGAGATTGTCGGCCAGCTACTGCGTCGCCTCGGTGAGCGCGGACAGGTGCTGACAGTGACTCACTTGCCGCAAGTGGCGGCGCAAGGGCATCAGCATCTATTTGTGCACAAGGTGCGTGGGGAAGAGGCGACCCACACGGCCGTCTCCAAACTGAGCAAGAATGATCGCGTTGAAGAAGTCGCGCGGATGCTGGGCGGCATCGACCTCACCAAGGAATCCCTGGCGCACGCGAAAAAAATGGTCGTTACCGCAAAGATTTAAGAACGGCAGACAGCACGAAGGCGACCCTGGGGTCGCCTTCGTTCGTTTCGCGAATGTGAAATTCGCGCGACATGCTTACTTTTTCTTGCGCACGTACAGCACCAGATTGTGATCGACCATCTCGAAACCGTACTTGTCGACGATGGCTTTCTGCAGGCGCTCGATTTCTTCGTCGAAGAATTCGATCACTTCGCTGGTTTCGACGTTGACCATATGGTCGTGATGCTTGCCGTCATCCAGCTCGAAGACCGCATGGCCTCCGTCGAAGTTGTGCCGCACCACAAGGCCAGCTGCCTCGAACTGAGTCAGTACACGGTAAACCGTGGCCAGACCGACGTCCTCACCAGCCTCCATCAGCGCCTTGTAAACATCCTCGGCACTCATGTGGCGTTGCTCGGCGGAATCGAGCATTTGCAGAATTTTGACCCGTGGAAGGGTCACTTTGAGACCGGCTTTGCGTAGTTCGCTATTTTCAACCATGGTCAGCTTTCTCGCGATGCTGCTTCGCAGCTTCTCTTAATGCGGGTATGATCGGCGTTTACGTTGTCCCAGCCAAGATAGTGGAAGTCGCCCACCGATGCAAAACACCAAGCTCTTGCTAACCAGTTTCACCTTTGTGGGACTGCTCGCACTCGCCGGTTGTTCATTCCCCGGGGTTTACAAAATCGACATCCAGCAGGGCAATGTCGTCACGCAGGACATGATAAACCAGTTACGCCCGGGAATGACCCGTAAGCAAGTACGGTTTATCATGGGCAACCCCCTGTTGACCGACACGTTCCATGCCGATCGCTGGGATTATCTGTACAGCCTGCAACCCGGTGGCGGTGAACGCCAACAGGAACGCATTAGCGTTATCTTCAACCCAAATGACCAACTTGTCAGCCTCTCTGGTGATTTCATGCCAGGCGTGAGCCGGGACGAAGCCATTCTCGGCAAGGACAGTGGCACTAATGTGACCGCACCTGTTGAAAACGCCGAGAAGCCGAAACCGGAAAAACCGGTCAAGCCAGGTTCGTTGCTGGATCAGATCCAGAAGGACGTGGACGGTGTAGAAACCGTTCCAGTCCCGACGCCAGAACCGCTGGAAACTTCGCCGCAATAATTTGCGACGCAATAAAAAACCCGGAATGTCCGGGTTTTTTATTGTCTGGCATTTAACCAGGTCACTGATTTCGGGCTTTGGCCTCGGCAGCCTTGGCCGCGCGCAACCGGCGAACCTCTTTCGGATCGGCCAGCAAAGGCCGATAGATCTCAATACGATCCCCTGCCCGAACCTGGTGTGTGTCCGGATCGGCGATCACCTTGCCGAAAATCCCGACAGGGCATTCGCCCAGATCCAGCTCTGGAAACGCTTCGCCTATTCCCGAATCAAGCAGCGCTGCGCGCACGGTAGTGCCTGCGGGCACCGTCACACAGCGAAGCACCTGACGATCAACGGCGGCATACACCACCTCGATTTCGATCACGGGCTTAACCATGTATCTGTTTGGCGCGCTGGCAGAACGCATCGACCAGCGTATTGGCCGCCTGATTGAACAATGGCCCCAGGGTCGCGCGAACAATCGGCCCGGCGTAATCGAACGACAGGTCCAGGCTGATCTTGCAGGCCTTGTCGGTCAACGCCTTGAACACCCATATGCCATGCAACTGCGTGAATGGGCCTTCCTCGAGATTCATCTCGATCGATTGCCCGGGGACCAAGGTGTTACGCGTCACGAAATGCTGACTGAGGCCACCCTTGGCCACGCCAACGCTCGCGCGCATGTACTCGGGAGAGTTTTCCAGGACTTCGGCCGACGAGCACCACGGCAAAAACTCCGGGTAGCGTGCCACGTCATTGACCAGGTCATACAGCGCTTGTGCCGGGTACGGCAGCAGAGCCGAACGTTGAATGTGTGTCGTCATGTCAGCGTCACTTCCACAGCTGGGCGGCAAACACTACAAGAATGCCGATGGGCGCCACATAGCGCATCAAAAACAGGGACAGATTGAACAGCATGGGGTTGCGGATCGACAACTCGTCGCGCACCGCTTCACGCCCCATCACCCATCCTGCAAACACCACGAAACACAAACCACCGAGTGGCAACATGATCCGCGAGGTAAAGAAATCGATCACGCCAAAGAAATCCAGACCGCCGGCCGCACCCCATTGATAGAGATGGAACATCCCGCCTTCGTTCACGAAAAACTTGGCTTCCTTCCAGATATTGAAGGAAAACACCGTGCCCAGACCGACGAACCAGCAGATGAACGCCAGCCAGAAAGTCACCCACGCGCGGCTGACTTTAGTGCGTTCAACCAGGTAAGCCACCATCGGTTCGAGCAATGAAATCGCCGAACTCCAGGCTGCAATCGCGACCAGGACGAAGAACACTACCCCCATCAACTGGCCAAACGCTACGTTGCCAAAGGCAAATGGCAGGCTGACGAACATCAGGCCAGGACCTTCGCTCGGGTTCAGGCCAGCGGCGAACACTATCGGAAACAATGCCAGGCCCGCGACCAGCGAAACAAAGGTATCGAGCAGCGCGACACCGACCACGGTGCCGGAGATCGACGAGTGTTTCGGCATGTAGGCGCCATAAATCATGATCGAACCAACGCCCACGCTCAGGGAAAAGAACGCGTGCCCCATGGCCGGCAACAAGCCGTCGAGGACTTTTTCCGGGTGGAAGTCGAACATGAAATGCACGCCCTCCATGAAATAGCCGGTGGTCATGCTGTAACCCAACAACACCAGAACCATCACGAAGAGCAGCGGCATCATGATGCGCAGGCTGCGCTCAAGGCCGGCGACTACGCCCCTGGCGATGACGACGGCGGACAACAGCATAAAAATCGTATGCCAAAGTGTCAGGCGCCATGGATCGGCGATCACCTTGCCAAAGTACGCGCCGACCTGATCCGGCGTTACCCCCTGAAAGTCGCCGCGCCCCATGTCGATGATGTAATCCAGCGACCAACCGCCGACGACACTATAGAAAGACAGGATCAGCAACGCCGTGATCATCCCGGCGAATGCGCCCCAGGACCACTTGCCCGAATGCCCCGCCTCCATCGCCAACACCTTCAAGGCATTGGCCGGACTTTGCCGGGCGCGACGACCGATCAGGGTTTCAGCCAGCATGACCGGTACGCCGATCAGCGCGATACAGGCCAGGAACATCAATACAAAGGCACCGCCGCCGTAGACCCCGACCATGTACGGGAACTTCCAGATGCTACCCAGGCCCACGGCCGAACCGGTCGCGGCGAGTATGAAGACCCAGCGGCTAGCCCAACTGCCGTGGACAGAAACCTTGTCTGTCGACATCGTTACCACGTCCAAGCATTGAAAAAAGAGGGCGCATTGTCCGGGATTCAATCAACCTGCTCAAGCACGCAGCATCACCGTAGCCGACTCGCGTGCAACTCCCTATAATGCCGCCCCTATGGCTAAACAGAAGAAACACCCAACAGGGACCATCGCGCAGAATAAAAAGGCGCGACACGATTACTTCATCGAACATCGGTTCGAGGCTGGTCTGGTCCTGGCCGGCTGGGAAGTAAAAAGTCTGCGGGCAAGCAAGCTGCAACTGGTCGACAGTTACGTGCTGCTCAAGGATGGCGAAGCCTGGCTGCTCGGCAGCCACATTACGCCCCTGACGACCGCCAGCACGCACGTCATCGCCGATCCGACGCGCACCCGCAAATTGCTGCTCAACCGCCGCGAGCTGGAAAAGCTGGCCGCCGCCGTGCAGCAAAAGGGTTACGCCTGCGTGTGCCTGTCCTGGTACTGGAGCAAGCACATGGTCAAGTGCGAGATCGCTCTGGGCAAGGGCAAGAAGGAATACGACAAGCGTGATACCGAACGCGAACGCGACGCCGGTCGCGAGTTGCAGCGAGCGGTGCGCAACAAGGGCAAGGAAGAGTAATTTTTCGCCTTGAGGCCCTCTTCGCGGGCAAGCCTCGCTCCTACACGTCACCCTGTAGGAGCGAGGCTTGCCCGCGAATGCAATCGCACGAACGATACAAAACTAACTGACTACATCCCCTTGCGCCGCTCCGCCCGGGCCATGCGCTGCACTTCCTGACGCACCTCTTCCAGCACTTCCTGTACATACAGAATGTGTCGACTGGAAACTTCCCGCGCCTGCTCCGCCCGTCCCTCAATAATCGCCATGTACAACTCCCGATGCTGCGTGATCAGCATGTCGCGGGTTTCCGTGCGCTGTTTGTACATGCCGCCAATGTTGGTCACCACGTTGCGTTTGAGCAGATCGAACAGCCCGCGAATGGTGTGCAGCAACACCGCGTTGTGACTGGCTTCGGCGATTGCCAGGTGAAACTTCGCGTCCGCCGCCCCCTCTTCCGCCCGACTCACTTCATCGTGACGGGTGTAGCAGTCCTGCAATTCATTGAAGGCCGCGGTCAGCCGCTCGCGATCGACATCTGTCGCCCGCATTGCTGCGTAATAGGCGCAGGACGCTTCCAGGGTATGGCGAAATTCAAGCAGATCGCGCTGGGCCTCAGGGTTGCTTTCAAGCAGATGAAGCAGCGGATCACTGAATGTCGTGCCCAGTGACTCCACCACATAGTTGCCGCCACCCTGGCGACTGACCAGCAAGCCCTTGGCCGCCAGCTTCTGAATCGCTTCGCGCAACGAAGGGCGTGACACGCCGAACTGCTCGGCCAATGCACGCTCGGCCGGCAAGCGCTCACCAGCCTTGAGCGTGCCCTCGAGAATCATCCCCTCGAGCTGCTCGACAATATCGTCAGACAAACGGCGCTGACGAATTTGATCAAACCCCATAACTCAATTCTCCACGATCCCGACGGCTCGCCGGGCTCTCTATTCTGGCCTATCGGCGCTTTGCCAGCACCTACCAGACGGCATTTGTACGACCGGCTCAAACAGGCGCCACAGCGCTTGTTCGACAAAAGTTTTAGGGCGGCAAATTGACACGCCGCCTACAAGGCTTTTACCCTAGCGAACAGCGATTGTAAATTGGTATTACCAATTATCCAAGAACGCTGATCAGTGCCTGACCAACAACAATTAGGGGCCACCCCATATGCAAACCTGGCAACAGCTCTATACCCCGCTCGGCAGCCTCGGCTTTTCCGCGCTCGCAGCCGTTATCCCCATCGTGTTTTTCTTCCTGGCGTTGGCCGTGTTCCGACTCAAAGGGCACGTGGCCGGCAGCATCACGCTGGCCTTGTCCATTGCGGTGGCCATCTTCGCGTTCCAGATGCCGGTCGATATGGCATTCGCCGCCGCCGGGTATGGCTTCGCCTACGGCCTGTGGCCGATTGCGTGGATCATTGTCGCCGCCGTGTTCCTCTACAAACTGACGGTCAAGAGTGGTCAGTTCGAGGTGATTCGCAGCTCCGTCCTGTCGATCACCGACGACCAGCGTTTGCAGGTGCTGCTGATCGGCTTCTGCTTCGGTGCATTCCTTGAAGGTGCAGCCGGTTTCGGCGCACCGGTAGCGATTACCGCCGCCCTCCTGGTAGGACTCGGCTTCAACCCGCTGTACGCCGCAGGCCTGTGCCTGATCGCCAACACCGCGCCAGTGGCCTTCGGCGCCTTGGGGATTCCGATCATCGTGGCCGGGCAAGTGACCGGTATCGACGCGTTCAAGATCGGCGCCATGACCGGTCGCCAACTGCCGCTGCTGTCGCTGTTCGTGCCGTTCTGGCTGGTGTTCATGATGGACGGCCTGCGCGGCGTGCGGGAAACCTGGCCAGCAGCACTGGTGGCCGGTTTGAGCTTCGCCATCACCCAATACTTCACGTCGAACTTCATCGGCCCGGAACTGCCGGACATCACCTCGGCCCTGGCCAGCCTGATCTCCCTGACGCTGTTCCTGAAAGTCTGGCAGCCGAAACGCGCCGCAGGCCAACACATCGTCGGTGCCGTTTCGGCCTCTGTTGTGACCGCCAGCGCCGGCGGCTTCGGTCAGCCGCGCACAACCGTGGCCTCGCCTTACAGCCTCGGTGAAATTTTCAAAGCCTGGTCGCCGTTCCTCATCCTCACCGTGCTGGTCACCATCTGGACCCTGAAGCCGTTCAAGGCGATGTTCGCCGCCGGCGGCTCGATGTACGGCTGGGTGTTCAACTTCGCCATTCCGCACCTGGACCAAATGGTGATCAAGGTCGCACCGATCGTGACCGCTCCGACCGCCATCCCGGCCGTGTTCAAACTCGATCCGATCTCCGCGACCGGCACGGCGATTTTCTTCTCCGCGCTGATCTCGATGCTGGTGTTGAAGATCAACGTAAAAACTGGTCTGACCACTTTTAGAGAGACATTCTACGAGCTGCGTTGGCCGATCCTGTCCATCGGCATGGTGTTGGCGTTTGCCTTCGTCACCAACTACTCGGGCATGTCGTCGACCATGGCGCTGGTATTGGCAGGCACCGGCGCGGCGTTCCCGTTCTTCTCGCCGTTCCTCGGCTGGCTGGGTGTGTTCCTGACCGGTTCCGACACCTCGTCCAACGCACTGTTCAGCTCGTTGCAAGCCACCACCGCGCACCAGATCGGCGTCAACGACACCTTGTTGGTGGCGGCAAACACCAGCGGCGGCGTGACCGGCAAGATGATCTCGCCACAATCGATCGCCGTGGCCTGCGCCGCGACCGGTCTGGTCGGCAAGGAATCGGACCTGTTCCGTTTCACCCTCAAGCACAGCCTGTTCTTCGCAACCATCGTCGGCCTGATCACCTTGGCTCAGGCCTACTGGTTCACCGGCATGCTGGTGCACTAAGTACTACAAGAAAAAACGCAAAAACCGACGCCGGACCACGATTCCGGCGTCAGCTATTCACAACCCGGTCTGTAAGGCTGCTGAAAGAATCTCTCTCTATATTCAGCAGCCTCAGCGGACGGATAACCGGGACCACCCGGAGACACGCCTGATGAGCGAGCTTTTTTACAACGCCGTGCCGAACGCGACCCGCGTCGCCCCGCCACTGCCCAAGCCTCGGCAATATCCCAGCGAAAAACCGGCACGGGTCTACCTGTTCGGGACCTGCGTGGTTGATCTGTTCTACCCGGAAGCCGGGATGGATGCGATTCACCTGCTGGAACGCGAAGGCATTCGTGTCGAGTACCCGCAAGGGCAAAGCTGCTGCGGGCAACCGGCCTACACCTCCGGTTACACCGACCAGGCCCGGACCGTGGCGCGCGCGCAACTGGCGCTGTTCGCTGGAGATTATCCGGTGGTGGTGCCGTCGGGATCGTGCGCCGGCATGTTGCGCGAGCACTATGCCGACTTGTTCAAGGACGAGCCGCAAACGTTGAAACAGGTTCAGGCCCTGGCGGCCCGGACGTATGAGCTGGCCGAGTTTCTGTTGTTTGTCTGCAAGGTGCAGCTCAAGGACAGCGGCGAACCGGTCAAAGTGGCGTTGCACACATCGTGTTCGGCACGTCGTGAGATGAACACCCACTTGCACGGCCGCGAGTTGTTGGCGCAGTTGGGGAATGTGGAGCGAGTCGACCACAGCCATGAAAGTGAATGCTGTGGCTTCGGTGGGACTTTCAGCGTCCGTATGCCAGACATTTCCGGCGCGATGGTGGCTGACAAGACCCGGGCGTTGAAGGAATCCGGTGCGCACAAGGTACTCAGTGCCGATTGCGGTTGCCTGATGAACATCAACGGCTCGCTGGAGAAACAGAAGGACGCGTTACGCGGCCAACACCTGGCCAGTTTCCTTTGGCAGCGCACCGGAGGTGTTCAATGAACGCTTCCGCGATTATTCCTACGGTTGCCGTAGAAGAAGATTTCCGCACCCGTGCTCACACGGCATTGGGTGACAAGCAACTGCGAAACAACTTTCGCACTGCGATGGATTCTCTGATGACAAAACGGGCAGCGTCCTTCAGCGATGCCCATGAAAGAGAACATTTGCGAGCACTGGGCAATGCTGTCCGCGCCCGTGCGTTATCGAAGTTGCCCGACCTGCTCGAGCAACTTGAACAGAACCTGACCCGCAACGGTGTGACAGTGCACTGGGCGGAAACGGTGGACGAAGCCAATGGCATCGTCCTCTCGATCATCCGCGCTCACGAGGGGCGGCAAGTGATCAAGGGCAAATCGATGGTCAGCGAAGAGATGGAGATGAACCATTTTCTCGCTGAACGGGGCATTGAATGCCTGGAATCGGACATGGGCGAGTACATCGTCCAGCTCGACCACGAGAAGCCTTCACACATTATTATGCCGGCGATCCACAAGAATGCCGGTCAGGTCGCGTCCTTGTTCCATGACAAACTTGGCGTGGAATACACCAAGGACGTTGACCAACTCATTCAGATCGGTCGCAAAGTCTTGCGGCAGAAATTCTTCGAAGCGGACATCGGCGTCTCCGGCGTCAACTTCGCCGTGGCCGAAACCGGCACCCTGCTGCTGGTGGAAAACGAAGGCAACGGGCGCATGACCACCACGGTGCCGCCGGTACACATCGCCGTTACCGGCATCGAAAAAGTCGTGGAAAACCTGCGTGACGTGGTGCCGCTGGTGTCACTGTTGACCCGCTCGGCCCTCGGCCAGCCGATCACCACCTACGTCAACATGATCTCCGGCCCACGCAAGGCCGATGAACTCGATGGCCCGCAGGAAGTGCACCTTGTGCTGCTGGACAACGGTCGCAGCCAGGCCTTTGCCGACAGTGAATTGCGCCAGACCCTGAACTGCATTCGCTGCGGCGCCTGTATGAATCATTGCCCGGTCTACACTCGAATCGGCGGCCACGCCTATGGGGAGGTTTACCCTGGGCCTATCGGAAAAATCATCACGCCGCACATGGTCGGCCTGGCGAATGTCCCGGATCATCCGAGTGCGTCGTCGCTGTGTGGTGCTTGCGGCGAAGTCTGTCCGGTAAAAATTCCTATCCCTTCCCTACTGCGTCGCCTGCGGGAAGAGAACGTCAAAGCCCCGGACAGCCCGCATCAAGTGATGCGCGGCCAGGGCAGCAAGTATTCGCGCAAGGAGCGTTTTATCTGGAATGCCTGGGCGAAACTCAACAGTTCGCCGACGCTGTATCGACTGTTCGGCTTTGTCGCTACGCGTCTGCGCGCCCTCGCACCGAGCAACGTCGGCCCATGGACGCAAAACCACAGCGCCCCGAAACCGGCTGCCCGCTCACTGCACGACATGGCCCGCGAGCATCTGGCCAAACAGGGAGACCGCTGATGAGCGCCAAGCAAAACATCCTCGCCAAGTTACGGAAAAGTCTGACCGGCACCACGCCCGTGCCTGACGAGTTCGACGTCGAACTGGTGACAGCGCCGTACACCTACGCCCCCGAACAACGCATTCCGCAGCTGCGCAAACTGATGGAAGCGGTGCACACGGAAATCCATCTGACGTCCGGCGAAGCCTGGCCTTCGTTGCTTGCTCACTTACTGCGGGATCGTCAGTTGCCGAGCCTGTTGATCGCGCCGACGACGCCGCACGGTCAACGTGTCACTCAGCACTGGGCGAAAAATCCTGGCTTGCCGACGCTGCAGGCCTACGACCGTCCGGTGGAAGAATGGAAAGCCGAGCTGTTCAACGACACACCGGCCAGCCTGACCACCACCCTCGGCGCAATCGCCGCGACAGGTAGTCTGATTCTCTGGCCGACGCGGGAAGAACCACGCTTGATGAGCCTGGTGCCACCCGTACATTTCGCCCTGCTCAAGGCCAGTGAAATCCGTGACAACTTCTATCAGGTGCAGCAGGAGTTCAACTGGGCTCACGGCATGCCGACCAACGCGCTGTTAGTGTCCGGCCCATCGAAAACGGCCGACATCGAACAAGTCCTGGCTTACGGTGCCCACGGCCCGAAAGACCTGGTGGTTTTGATCCTGGAGGACCAATGACTCTACCGGCGACTTTCCTGCGAGATGCGCAGCAACTGATACCTCAAGAACGACGGTTCGACGACCCGCTGTCGACATTGGCGTTCGGCACCGATGCCAGTTTCTACCGGTTGATTCCGCAACTGGTGATCCGCGTCGAGTCTGAAGATGAAGTGGTGGCGCTGCTGAAACTGGCGCAACGGGATCAGGTTCCGGTGACCTTCCGCGCCGCCGGCACCAGCCTGTCCGGCCAGGCCATCAGCGATTCGGTGCTGATCGTGCTTGGGGATAACTGGAACGGACGCGAGATCCGCGGCCACGGCACGCAAATCCGTCTGCAGCCAGGCGTCATCGGCGCGCAAGCCAACGCGTGGCTGGCGCCGTTCGGACGCAAGATCGGTCCCGACCCGGCCTCGATCAACGCCTGCAAAATCGGCGGTATCGTCGCCAATAACGCCAGCGGTATGTGCTGCGGCACGGCGCAAAATACCTATCACACGCTGGCCGGGATTCGCCTGGTGCTCGCCGACGGCAGCCGTCTCGACACCGAAGATGCGGCGAGCGTCGCGGCGTTTCGTGAGAGCCACGCAGCGCTGCTTGAACGTTTAGCGACACTGGGCCGCGAGACCCGCGCCAATTCCGAACTGGCTGCAAAAATCCGCCACAAATACCGTCTGAAAAATACCACCGGCCTGTCACTCAACGCCCTGGTGGATTACGACGAGCCTGTGGATATCTTGAGCCACTTGCTGGTGGGTTCCGAAGGCACGCTGGGGTTTATCAGTGCCGTGACCTACGACACAGTGATCGACCACCCGAACAAGGCGTCGGCGCTGATCGTGTTCCCGGATGTGGAGACCTGCTGCAACGCCGTCACCGTGCTGAAAAGCCAACCGGTGTCGGCCGTGGAACTGCTCGACCGTCGCAGTCTGCGTTCAGTGCAGAACAAACCCGGCATGCCGGATTTCGTACAGCACCTGTCGAATAACGCCTGCGCGCTGCTGATCGAATCCCGCGCCGCGTCGTCGACTTTGCTGCACGAGCAACTGGCGCAAATCATGGCGTCGCTGACTTCGTTCCCAGTGGAAAAACAGGTCGACTTCACCGAAGACCCAATCGAGAACGCCCGCCTCTGGGCCATTCGCAAGGACACCTTCCCCGCCGTCGGCGCGGTGCGCAAAACCGGCACCACGGTGATCATCGAAGACGTGACCTTCCCGGTAGAACAACTGGCCATCGGCGTGAATCGTCTGATCGAGTTGTTCGACAAGCATCACTACGACGAAGCGATCCTTTTCGGACACGCGCTGGAAGGTAATCTGCACTTCGTCTTCACCCAAGGCTTCAACAACCCGGAAGAAGTCGCACGCTACCAGGCGTTCATGGACGACGTGGCGCAGTTGGTCGCGGTGGAATTCGGCGGTTCGCTGAAAGCCGAGCACGGCACCGGTCGCAACATGGCGCCGTTCGTGGAACTGGAATGGGGCAGCGATGCCTACCAGTTGATGTGGCAGCTCAAGCGCCTGCTCGACCCCAACGGCATTCTCAACCCGGACGTGGTGCTCAGTGACGATCCGCAGATTCACCTCAAACATCTGAAGCCGTTGCCGGCCGCCGACGAGATTGTGGATAAGTGCATCGAGTGCGGTTTTTGTGAGCCGGTCTGCCCGTCGAAAGGCCTGACCCTGAGCCCGCGCCAGCGCATCGTGATCTGGCGAGACATTCAGGCAAAAAAACGCGCCGGCGTGGACACCACGGAACTCGAAGCCGCTTACGAATACCAGGGCATCGACACCTGCGCCGCCACCGGCTTGTGCGCACAGCGTTGCCCTGTAGGAATCAACACTGGCGAGCTGGTGAAAAAGCTTCGCAGCCGTAAGGCGACGCATACGAAAACCGCCAACTGGCTGGAAGGCAATTTCGCCACCGCGCTGCAAGGCGCCCGTTTCACCCTGCATGTGGCCAATGGCGCGCGGATGCTGTTGGGGGCACCACGTCTGGCGAAGCTTTCGGCAACGCTGACGAAGTTGTCCAAAGGTCAGGTCCCACAATGGACCAACGCCATGCCGCAGCCGGAAAAAGCCATTCGCTTCAGCCCGATCGTGTCGGACGAGCGCCCTCGCGTGGTGTACCTGGCGGCTTGCGTCTCGCGGGTCATGGGGCCTGCGGCCGGTGATAAAGAGCAAATGTCGCTGTACGACAAAACCCGTGGCCTGCTGGAAAAAGCCGGTTACCAGGTCGTCTTTCCGGACAATCAGGACAGTCTCTGCTGCGGCCAGCCGTTTGCCTCCAAGGGCTACGCCGAACAGGCCGAACACAAGCGCCAGGAACTGATTGGCGCACTACTGCACGCCAGCCGTGGCGGGCTCGATCCGATCTACTGCGACACCAGCCCCTGCACCTTGCGACTGGTTCAGGACCTGGGAGAGGTTCGACTGGACCTGTACGACCCGGTGCGTTTCATCCGTACGCATTTGATGGATCGTCTCGACTTCACACCGCAGGAAGCGCCCATCGCCGTGCATGTCACGTGCAGCACTCAGCACCTCGGGGAAAGCCAGGCGCTGATTGATCTGGCGCGCAAGTGCAGCAAAAACGTGGTCATTCCCGAAGGCATTCACTGCTGTGGATTTGCCGGCGACAAGGGCTTCACCACGCCGGAGCTGAACGCCCATTCGCTGCGTACGCTCAAGGACGCGGTGCAACAGTGTAGCGAGGGGATTTCGACCAGCCGCACCTGTGAGATCGGTCTGACGCAACATGGCGGAATCGACTACCACGGGCTGGTCTATCTGGTGGATCGGGTCACACAGCCGAGGGGCATCTGAAGAAAAATAGAACCCTGACGAAACGTCGTAGTCCACTGGTTAAGCCCGGACATTGCCGGGCCTTACCCAACCTCGGCAGCCCGTTCTGATGGCCAGCAAATGCGTGGACCCTCAGATCAAGGAGATACTCATGAAACGTTCTGTACTGTTAGGTCTGTTCGTTACTGTCTCGCTGATGGCGTCCCCCTCGTTTGCCGCTGAAGACCTCTGTGCGGTCAACATTAAAACCATCGAAAATGCCAAGGCCCAGACGCCTCCGGAGATGGCTGATCAGGTAATGGACAGCGTCAAGCAAGCCAAAGCCGATCAGGCAAAAGGCACCAAGGAAGGGACTGACGACTGCATCGCCGAGACAGAACAAACGATCAAGCAAATCAAGGACGCGAACAAAGGCGGGAAGTAACCCGGCACAATGCCAACCTTCGGGTGGGCTTTCCTGGCGTTCAACTCGCAGGCTTGTTGCTCATCAAGATTCACAGAGCAACAGGCCAGGGAGCGCTCAGGATGGCTCCACCCAATGCGAAACAAACCAAAACCCGCTAACTGCGGGTTTTGTTGCTTCTGGGGTTTGGGCATGCATGGACCTTTTTTCCATAGCCTTTGGGTGAAAAGCGAATTCTTGCGCAGCGTCGTAGTCTTTTAGTTAGGGCCGATCAATCGTGGCTTGTTTTTCGACCTCGGCCGAGCCCCCGCCCCTATGGCAGCACCAAGACTACCCGTACAAGGAAATACCCATGAAACGTACCGCGATCGCTGGTTTGCTCATGTCTGCTGCACTGTTGGCTTCTCCCGTATTTGCAGCGGACAACGACCTTTGTACGAGCAAGCTGCAACAGCTCAAAGCCAAAGTGAATGCACTGCCGGCGAGCCCTGACAACACCACAATGGAGATCAAAAGACTGCTGGCCAGCGCCGAAGCTTCAAAAGCTGCCGGGGACGACAAAAAATGCGTCACCGAGGCCACCCAGGCATTGTCGCTGGCAAACTGAGCAAAGATCCCAACCCATGATCACTCGCGCCAAGCATCGGGTGGCCTTCTGAGCCACGTTGGCGTACACTGCGCAGGCTTGCTGCTCACTTTGATTCACAGAGCAACAGGCACGGGGCCGTTTAGGATTCGACGCCGGTCGCGAAACTTTAGGTGCATGCCGAGTTGGTAACAGAACTCGTAAATCCACTGTTGCAACTTCTTATAGTTGCCAATGACGAAACCTACGGGGAATACGCTCTCGCTGCGTAAGCAGCCTTAGCCCTTCCCTCCTGGTACCTTCGGGTCCAGCAATCATCAGGGGATGTCTGTAAACCCAAAGTGATTGTCATATAGAACAGAATCGCCGTGCAGTACGTTGTGGACGAAGCGGCTAAAACTTACACAACTCGCCCAAAGCACCCTGCCCGTCGGGTCGCTGCGGGTTAACTTAATAGACACGGCTACGCATGTAGTACCGACAGCGGAGTACTGGCGGACGGGGGTTCAAATCCCCCCGGCTCCACCAAACAAGCTAGACAAAAAAGGCACTTGGCGATTATCGCAAGTGCCTTTTTTGTGTCCGCATGGTTGGGCTTCGCTCGTTGATCAGTCGCCAGGCAGCCTGACGAAAGGAGCAGCGTCTCTTCAGGATCGCGCATTCGCTGCAACATCTCCCCCCACATCGCCATCAGTCACAATGGTTGGCTATAGCAACGCCTTGATCACGCGTTGTCGCTGAAAATAAAGAAAGCCGTAAATCCTCGGAAAATTGAATTTTTACGGCTTTTTACCTGGGCGCTCTCCATTCAATTCGGCCAACCACCTAAAACGCCAGACCTACATACGCGGTGCGCCATAGCAAACGATTTGATGAGTACATGACCCACGACTACTTCAGGATTTCGCATCGGACCCTATTCAGTACATAAGGACCGAACTGTTGCGTGCTTAAATATTTCAAAACACCGCCATGATGCTCACCGCAATAAACATCAAGATACTCAAGCATCTTTTCACTGGATATCACGGGCACTCCAGCCTTATCCAGGAGCTTATCAACCATCCCTCGGCCTCCTGCAGCCTCTGAAAAAGCGACTGAAAAAGGCGCAAGCGTAGAAACGCCCAGACCGTAAAACTGATACTGCATCGCCGTCGTTGCAGCGCCCATTACAGGATAAATAGCTTCAAAGGGCACACCAACACCCCATACAACTATCGGATAATCAGGGAAGTCGTGAAAAGACTCACTGGCTGCTACTATTCTATTTTTTGAGCCTTCAACTTCCGGATATAAATTTGCCACCGTGATCAACGCAGCTACAAGCGGAATAGCGACACTCAATTTTTTGCGCCACCCCGAAGCCATCACAGTAAAAAACGGAGCAATTAACAGCAAGCCGACAAGTGGAACATATACCCGCAAGATCCCAGGGCGCCCCAACAACCCAAATGCAAACATCGCAGAAACACACAAACCCCAACTTACCGCCAATCGCCAACTTGGCCTGATTAATAGCAACGATAACGCAGCCAATACAGAAACCAAGAGCACAGGATGCCACAAGACCTGGAGTCCTAGCCAACCGTTACCCAGTGCAATGTCCTGAGTCGGCACGGAGCCCAACTCGTCCAGCATTGCCTGTAATACTTGCGGCTTTGCAACAACTGAATCCACAAAAAACCAGTTCTCTATCAGGCTTACATCATTAGAACTGTAACCATGGTGCGATAGAATATCCTGCCGCTGCTTAAGGTTTTCTGCAGCACCAAAATCCGTAAAAGGGGCGCGCGCTGGGTTAAGCTCACTGAATGCTCCCCATTCGTCGCCCTGATAGGCTCGGTGGTCGATGAAGGCTGCTACTGCCACCGCCAAAGCGAGAACAACAAAAGAAATTTTCGCCTGTTTTAGTAAAAGTATTTTTTTCCAGCGAAGTAGCGGCCATGCAACGAGAAGCACCAGCAAAAATTCATGACTTCTAATCATATAGCTAAAAAAGGCTAGAACACAGCCGTACACCAACATTCGAAAATCACGTTCCCTCTCATACAAATGCCAGCAGACAAATGCGGCCACCATCAAAAAACCAGAGTTAATGGTGAATTGAGGAAAAAGTGTTGGGCGCGCAAGCAAAAGTATCAAGACAGACAAACAACCCAAGTAACTCACGCCAAGCCGGAACAGCCCATTAACAATAAACGCCCCAACTACAACCAGAGTCCCCATGGTAGCAATGGAATAACCTAATACACCATTAACTTCCGGAATAAATCGTACAAAGTACCCCCACAAAACGTTTGAAAACATAAGGGTCGGTGGAGAACCACTGGATGCTATGCCGTAACCATGAGCGATCATCGACATTGCAACATCATCATTTGTTTCCCATATCGGAAACAACAACGAACAAAGCAACAATACAAAACAAGTGACCAGAGCGAAAGAGCCGGCTAAAATCAGGCACTTCGAATTCATGACTGGCTTAACTTTAAAATCAATCACAAACTTCCACCATTTCTTCCACAAAGACAACCAGCATGACGACATCCTTTGCTGCAGTGCGACCACTGTTATTTTTTTAACAACTATTAAATTAGACGATACTTTACAATAAAGCCCTGCGCTCTACCTATTGTTTTTCTAAAATATTTCGGTATCAGCCGGCTGTTAAAACAGTACCACGATCCGGACGTCTACTCATACTGGTCGTGTTTTTTGTTGAGATCCCACCACTCTCGGTCGACGTAATGTCCTGGCTCAGAAAAAGGCTCCTGGTGGTTTTCCCAGTGCCTTTTTTTGTGCCAGTAGAATCGCCAACGAGACTACATCAACGCGTCGTACTCCAGGTCTTCCAGCGCCGTGGCAGTCGTTGCAGCCCCAACAACGCACACCAGCAACGACAGCGTGAACCCGTACCCAAAGAAGCCTCGGTCAAGGCGAATTACCGCCCTTCAGTAAGCAAGCATGCTCACCGAAAGAGCGCCCTTCTCCACAGCAATGACTTTGCGCCGCGTCAATCGGGCAAGTTCGGCGAGTTTCGCTTGCGTGAGGCCACGATTCATACGCTTTCTGCGTTTTTTTCTATGAACGAAGTTTCATGGCCCTCCTACACTCAATCCGCACAAGCCCACAACGCAGAGTCGCCATGACCACCCTCAAAGACCGCTTGAAGCAAGGCAAGGACGCTCGAAAAAACTGCCCTCGCAGTGCTCAGGCGGCCACCGGAAAAACCAATCGTGACCCGCTGCCACTGATCAAGCGCTCCAGCGAGGGACGGGTCAATTCTCTGGTCGAGTTGCGCTACGGTCGCATGCTGGTGTCGCCATTCACCTTTTATCGCGGCAACGCGCTGTTGCAGGCTCACGACCTGGCCGGCACGGCGAACATGGGTCTGGTGTCGACGATCTGCGGTGACAGTCACTTGATGAACTTCGGCGGTTTCGCCACGCCGGAACGCAACCTGCTGTTCAGCGTCAATGACTTCGATGAGGCCCATCCCGGCCCCTGGGAGTGGGATGTCAAACGTCTGGTGGCGAGTTTCATGGTGGCCGCCCGTGACCTGCGCCACGGCGAAACCGTGGAAGAAAACGTCTGCCGCGAAGTGGTCGCCGCGTATCAGCAAACGATGCTCGAATGCGCGGAGCAAAGCGCGTTGGAGACTTGGTACGAGTCCATCAGTTATGACGATCTGCGGCAACAGGCGAGTAAAGCCACGCTGGAGCACGTGGAGCGCGCCATCGCCAAAGCCGAGCGTCGCACCCATGCCGAATTGTTGCCGAAAATCAGTGAACGTGACGCCGCAGGCCGTCTGATCATTCGCGATGACCTGCCGGAAATTTTCCATCTGCACAAAAACACCACGCTGCTGGATGCCGACGATGACTGGCTGCGGCTCGCGGACTGGCGACCGCTCTACGAGACGTTCATGAGTGAATATCGGACGACCCTGCAAGCCGACCGGCGCGGGCTGTTGTCGCGCTTCAATGTTCAGGACCTGACGTTCAAAGTGGTCGGTGTCGGCAGTGTCGGCACGCGCTGCCTGGTGGCGCTGCTGACTGACGAGCAAGAGTTCCCGTTGTTCCTGCAATTCAAGGAAGCACGGCGGTCGGTGCTCGCCGATTACGTGAAGGCCAAGTCTCGCGTGCGGCATAACGGACAGCGCGTGGTCGATGGCCAACGGCTGATGCAGTCCGCCAGTGATCTGTTCCTCGGCTGGACCACCGGCCCCAACGGTCGCCATTTTTACGTGCGTCAGTTGCGCGACATGAAAATCTCCGCCGAACTGGAAACCTTCGACGCCGAAGCCTTTGCCGCCTACGGCCGAATCTGCGGCCGCGCCCTCGCCCGTGCACATGCCAAATCCTCCGGGCACGCCGCGCAGATCAGCGGTTACATCGGCAAAAGCGATGCGCTGGCCGATGCGCTGTTCAAGTATGCGAAAACCTATACCGAACAGAATGACCGAGACTTCGAACGCTTCCAGCAAGCCTGTCGCAAGGGGCGTTTGCGGGCACGGTCGGAGGCGGACTTTGCGGCCGATCATTTGCCGTAAGCCCCGACTTTGCCGCGGCGCAGATGAATTTTTCTTCACCCCATCGCGCCCCGGCAACCGGTACATTGCGCTCGCTCATTCAAGAAACTACGGTTTGCCCGCCCTCCCGCGGGCTTTTTTTTTTTGGTTCTTCACGGATTACCGGGAAAGACGCTCTTGGTCTTCATGAAAAAGAATTCGCTGTCCCGGTAACCGTACGCCATCCGCTTGATGACTTTGCTCACGGATTACGCGTACGACCGCAGTCGCCTGTAGGAGCGAGCCTGCTCGCGATGGCGGCTTCACTGTCGATAAAAATGTCGTCGTCATTGCAGGACATCTCCTACCAAAAACGAAGAAAACGCCCACAGATTTTTAAGGTTGTTGCTCGGAAGCGGGCTCTTTAGTCTTTGCTTGTCACTGAAAACTCAGTGATCGGGTGTGAGAACCTGGCAACTTATGGTCATACAGAGCCTGTAACCGCATAATCGCGCCAGCTTATCCGCTGTCCGCAAATGCGTTATGGCGGCTGTGTGCGGGCAGACTTTGGTCTGGCCCGGGTGTCCATAACCGGTTTTCTCACCCCGCACATAGCTGCCACCTCTTAGCCGCGTGAGAAACGGCAAGCGGCGGCTCCAACGCAAAAGGAAAATTTGTATGGACAAATTAATCCCCGACCCCCCGACTACCTCCCCATACCGCCCCAGCCCCTTCTTCACGATCCTTCCCGACATCGGTACTGAAAACCTCCTCGCCCATGCCTGCGAGTCATTGGCATCCGCCAGCGTCATGACCAGCGATTTAGCCACCTACCTCGATGGTTCACAGCGCAACACCGCGCTGGCCATTGCGCAGATCATCATGCTGGCAGAGCTGGCAGTGAACCAGGCACTGGATAACGTTGATCCGCAGGAGTAGGCAGGCATACCGCGTCATCGTTAATCGCGAGCAGGCTCGCTCCCACACTGGACCGCGTTCCCTTGCGGGAGCGAACCTGCTCGCGATGACGGACGGCCAGCCGACAGTGATGTCATCTGATCCACCGGCACATCCAGCCGCGCTCGCCCATAAAACGCCAACGCCGTCAGCAAACACGCCAGCCACACGAAGATCCCGGCCCAGAACGTGTGGGACATGTAGTGCCAGCCTTGCAGGACCCGCGTCGTGCCGTAGACGAAACCGAGCAGCAGCGAGCCGTACATCAGCGCTTTCGAATAGCGCCAGCGATAGCGGCGCGCCACGAAGTACAACGCCAGCATGGTGAACCCGCCCGAAGCATGCCCGCCCGGCCAGCAGCGCCCCTCACCGGCTTCCCTGAACAGTTGGAAGTTTTCGTACCACTCCATGTGGGCAATTTTCCCGCCATACAGGGTCGTTTCAATCGGGCAGTACACGCTGGTGTGCGCCTTGAGGAAATGGATCACCCCGGTGCAAATGGCAAACGCGAACACCACAAACAGAAAATCCCGACGATGGTCATAGGCAAACTTCAGCACCGGAGCGGCTTTGCTCCGCTCCAGGAATCGGCCAAGACGCGGACGCTTTTGCGGGTTGATCAGCGGCCAGACAAACGACAGCATCGCGCCGATCAAGGCAATTTCAGCAGTCCAGTTCGGAATGATGCGCGCCCATTTATGGGTGAGCTTTTCAAAGAAGTGAACCTGGTCGAGCGGGAAGGTCTGGGTCAGCGGATCAAAAAAAAGATTACTGAACGCGATGTCGATCTTGGTCATGTCGAACATCAGAAAAACGACGGCTGCGCAGGCCAGTGGAATACCAAAGTTGAAGTAGTAAAAACGCATGGGATTACTCATTGGCTGGTCACCGAGCGCCAGTCGGAAGCTTCGATATAACCAAGCATTCGCGGCGCCTGTAGCGATTCGGCGGAGATAAACAAAGAGGCGCCATAGCCAAGAGTGGCCGTCGGCAGCTTGAGGCCTTTCTCGATCTGCGCCATACATTCACTGTGGGTCACCAGAATCAGATTACGCCCTGGCACTTTGTGCGCCAGCGCGTCACGCAACATAGTGCCCTTGCAATTGATCAACCACTCCTCATGAGTACTCACCTTGTTGAACATGTAGGAGGCCGTCTGCGCGGTCCGCATCATCGGGCTGTTGTAAATGTCAGCCTCGCCCAGGCCGAGCCTTTCGAATTGCGCACCGACACTCACGGCGACGCTGCGCGAACGATCCGTGATGCCGTCATTGCCCGTCAGACACGCGGCCGTCGAGTGATCGCAGCGCTCGACATGGCGCACCAGCACAATCATGTCGCCCTTGGCCCAACCGGATAACAACGCCCGGGCGCCCGAGACATTGCCATGGGCCAGGTCCGGAACGGCGGCAGGCCGCAACAGCCAGACGGTCAACGGGATCACCAACAGCGCCGAGGCGAGTACCACTGCGGTGTTTCGATAGCGGGTAAAACGGCTCAGATCAATCGAGCGTTTGACCCCGAACAGACTCAGTCTCAATTCCACATCAGGCCGCCTCACCGGCATGCATCACTTACATTCGATGCCGCGAGGGTAGAGAGGCTCGCGTCGGCAGCCGGTGAAACCCATGTGAAAAAAAGCTTAAGCCCCCTGCAAAAACTTTTGTTACAGAACCGTCTGACAAAATCCTTTCAGCTCTCGCGATTGCTGCCGATACAGACCTGCTACACACCCTTGGCTACCAAAAACAACAATCTTCCAGCCAACCGACGACCAAAAGCGCAACGTTCCTGGAGGAATTTGATGAATAGCTGGTTCGGCAACATCAGCGTGAACATGAAACTGGGCCTGGGGTTTGGCCTGGTCCTGGCACTGACCTGCGTCCTCGCCCTGACCGGCTGGACGAGCCTGGGCAGCCTGATTGACCGCAGCAACTGGATGAGCGACATCACCCAGCTCAATGCCGGCCTGACCAAACTGCGTGTGGTTCGCTTGCAATACATGCTGACCAACGGCGATGAAACCACCGCGCAGAACGTCCAGACCACCCTGGATGCGTTTGCCGCTCAGCAACAAGCGCTGCTGGTGAAGTTCAAGAGCCCGGAAAACCTCAAGCTGCTCAAAGAGCAAGGTACGCAAATTGACGCGTACAAAACGTCCCTGAACAAAATGCGCAGCGCCTACCGTTCCGGCAACAGCGCGCGCGACGCCATGGGCGCCAACGCGGAAAACGCGAATTCGCTGATCAACGCCATCAGTACCCGCGTACAACAAATGCCGTTGAGCGATCAGCGCTTCGAACAATTCCAGGCCATCACCGCCGCCAAGGAAGCGTTCATGCTGGCCCGCTACGAAGTGCGTGGTTATACCGCGACCACCAACGCCGAGACCGAGCAGAAAGCCGTCGGCCAACTGGACGCGGCCATCGCCAGCCTGAAACAACTCAATGTGCAATTCGCCGACACGATGCTGGACGAGTTGCGTCAGCTGGAAACGGCATTGAGCAATTACCGCAGCGCTTTGCAGGCTTATAAAGCCGCGAGCAACGATGCTGTGCAGGCGCGCAAGGAAATGACCGATCAGGGCGCCGCCATCGTGACCCTGAGTGAGCAGCTGTATCAGATCCAGCTCGACCGTCGTGACGCCGAAAGCGCACAAGCCCGCACCCTGCAACTGATCAGCACCTTGCTGGCGTTGCTGGTCGGGATCATTGCCGCCGTCATCATCACCCGCCAGATCACCCGCCCGCTGCGCGACACGCTGGCAGTGGTCGAGCGCATCGCCGGCGGCGACCTGTCCCAGGACGTCAAAGTGACGCGCCGCGATGAACTCGGCGTATTGCAACAAGGCATCGCGCGCATGGGCGTGACCCTGCGTGACCTGATCAGCGGTATCCGCGACGGCGTTACCCAGATCGCCAGCGCCGCCGAAGAACTGTCCGCCGTGACCGGGCAGACCAGCGCCGGCGTTAACAGCCAGAAGATCGAGACCGATCAGGTGGCCACCGCCATGCACGAGATGACCGCCACCGTGCAGGAAGTCGCGCGCAATGCCGAAGAAGCTTCACAAGCAGCGGCCGCCGCCGACGGCGAAGCCCGCGAAGGCGACAAAGTGGTCAACGAAGCCATCGCCCAGATCGAGCGTCTGGCCAGCGAAGTGGTGCGCTCCACCGAAGCCATGAGCGTGCTGCAACACGAAAGCGACAAGATCGGCAGCGTCATGGACGTGATCAAGGCCGTGGCCGAACAGACAAACCTGCTGGCGCTCAACGCTGCCATTGAAGCGGCACGTGCCGGTGAAGCCGGTCGTGGTTTTGCCGTGGTGGCCGACGAAGTGCGTGGCCTGGCCCAGCGTACGCAGAAATCCACCGAGGAAATCGAAGGCCTGGTGGCCGGTTTGCAGAACGGTACGCAACAAGTGTCCGCCGTGATGAACAACAGCCGCGCCCTCACCGACAGCAGCGTCGCCCTGACCCGCAAGGCCGGCGTATCACTGGAAAACATCACCCGCACGGTGTCCAACATCCAGTCGATGAACCAGCAGATCGCTGCCGCCGCCGAACAGCAAAGCGCCGTAGCCGAAGAGATCAGCCGCAGCATCATCAACGTACGCGACGTGTCCGAACAGACCGCCGCTGCCAGCGACGAAACCGCTAAATCCAGTGTTGAACTGGCGCGGTTGGGTAATCAGTTGCAGATGATGGTGAGTCACTTCAGGGTTTGAGTCACCCTCATTCGTCGACAAGCGGCGCTCCCACAGGATGGCACCAACCCTGTAGGAGCCGGCTTGCTGGCGATTGCGGCGGATCCATCAACATGGATTGCGCCTGACACACGGCTATCGCCAGCAAGCCGGCTCCTACAGATCAATGGCGATCAATCTGTCAGACCGTACTCAGACACTAATCGCATTGGTAAACACCAACCGATTCCCGAACGGATCGCTGATGGTCATGTCCTGGCTACCCCACGGCATGGCCTGGATCTGTGGGTGCGAAAACGTGTAGTCCTTGGCCAGCAATTGCTGCTGAAACGCCTCCAGCTCATCGGTCTCGATGCGCAGCGCCGAGCCCGGTGTGCTGTCGCCGTGATGTTCCGACAGGTGCAACACGCATTCGCCCCGGGAGACTTGCAGGTACAGCGGGAAATTCGGCTCGAAACGGTGCTGCCAGTCGATCTTGAAACCGAGGAAGTCGACGTAGAACTCCACGGCCTTGTTTTCGTCGAAAATCCGCAGGATCGGGGTGGTTTTGCCGAAGCTCATCAAGTTGCTCCCAGACTGGTAAGGCCCAGAGTGTAGCCGGGCTAGTGTCAGCGCTTCGGCTTGGCGATGGCTTTCTTTAATTGCAATGTGCCACCACGTGAAGCAGTTCAAAAGATTTGTCGACTGGCTGATCGCTTTCGCCGGCAAGCCTGGCTCCTACAGGGGTTTGTGGAGGCTCTGAAAACCGTCACGCAAATCGCCTTGCCGCGCCAGGAACCGCCCTTCTCGTTTCCCGTTCGCCTGCCCTTCGCTGTAACTCAACACACCGTTGACCCACACCCCGTCGATGCCTTCTGCCGCCCGCTGCGGATCGTTGAAATCGGCGACATCACGAATCGTTGCAGGATCGAACAACACCAGGTCAGCCCAATGCCCTTCACGGATTTCACCGCGCTCCTTCAAGCCGAATCGCGACGCGGACAACCCGGTCATTTTGTGTACCGCGGTGTGCAGCGGAAACAGCCCGACATCGCGACTGAAATGTCCGAGGACGCGTGGGAAAGCGCCCCACAAACGTGGATGCGGGAATGGGTCTTCCGGCAAGCCGTCGGAACCGACCATCGACAGCGGATGCGCGAGGATGCTTCGTACATCCGACTCGTCCATTCCGTAGTACACCGCGCCAGCCGGTTGCAGCCGGCGAGCGGCTTCCAGCAGCGGAACGTTCCACTCGGCGGCGATATCCATCAGGTCGCGGCCACCAAGTTCCGGGTGCGGCGTGGACCAGGTGATGGTGATGCGGTGCGCATCGGTCACTTGCTTGAGGTCCAGGGTCGAAGAACTTGCCGCGTAGGGATAGCAATCGCAGCCCACCGGGTGGGTTTTCGCGGCCTCTTCAAGTGAGGCCAACAGTTGCGGACTCCGCCCCCAGTTACCGGCGCCGGCACATTTGAGGTGGGAAATGATCACCGGTGATTGCGCATGACGGCCGATCTGGAACGCCTCGTCCATGGCCTCCAGCACGGGCTCGAATTCGCTGCGTAAATGGGTGGTGTACACCGCGCCGAACGCGGTCAATTCTTCGGTCAGTTGCATCACTTCATCGGTGGACGCCGAGAACGCGCTGGCGTACGCCAGACCGGTGGACAGACCCAACGCGCCGGCTTCAAGGCTTTCACGCAGTTG
The DNA here is from genome assembly GCF_949768225.1 of Pseudomonas sp. IT-P44. Classification (NCBI taxonomy): domain Bacteria; kingdom Pseudomonadati; phylum Pseudomonadota; class Gammaproteobacteria; order Pseudomonadales; family Pseudomonadaceae; genus Pseudomonas; species Pseudomonas sp. IT-P44. Next base: position 237,879 of record NZ_CATKQM010000090.1, read on the forward strand.
CTCACGCATCGCGCTGATTTCATCCGGCGTGGCCGTGCGAAACAGGTCGTCGAGGTGATTGCTGCGCAACGCGGTGTGGCCGACCAGAGCGGCGACGTTCAACGTGGTGTTTGCCGCTTCGACCGCCGCGCGGTAGTCGCGGAATGTTGGGTAAACAAAGGCCGCCGAGGTGCCGAGCAGGTTCATCGGGTCTGGCGGATCGCCCTTCAAACTCACCGGCGAAGCGCTGATCCCGCAGTTGCCGACGATCACCGTGGTCACGCCCTGGCTGAGCTTGGGCAGCATTTGCGGCTGGCGGATCACCACCGTGTCGTCGTGGGTGTGCACGTCGATGAAACCCGGTGCCAGCACTCGGCCCGCGGCGTCGATTTCTTCGGTGGCGGTGGCGTCGTGCATGTCGCCGATGCGCTCGATGCGGCCGTGCAGAATCGCCACGTCGGCGGGGTAACCGGGGGCGTTGCTGCCGTCGATGATCAGGGCGTTGCGAATCAGCGTGTCGTACATCATGTCAGTCTCCCAGCGGCAAGTGATCGTCGCCGCCGCGGTAATCGTCGAGGGCGAGTTTGATCCGCCGCAGACGTTCTTGATTGTCTTCAGGATTGGCCAGCGCCAGCTCGGTTGCGAGCACGTCGATGGCCAGCAGCATGCCGTAGCGCGCCGCCGTGGGTTTGTAGATGAACGAGGTTTCCGCACTTTGCAGCGGCAGCACGATGTCGGCCAGTTGCGCCAACGGCGAGTCGCTGCGTGTGATGGCCAGAATTCTTGCGCCGTAGTTGCGGGCCAGTTCCACCGTTTCGAGCAACTCGGGGGTGATGCCGGTCAGCGAGCAGACGATGACCACGTGCTCGGCACTGAGGCTGGCGGCGGTGACCCGCATCATCACCGGGTCGTGGCACACCGAAATCGGGTAGCCGAAGCGCACCAGCCGCACTTGCAGTTCATCGCTGCACAAGGTCGAGCAACCGCCCATGCCGAAGGCATGAATCATCCGCGCCTTGCCCAACAGTTTCACCGCGTCGGCGAAGCGCGACTCGTCGAACGCCGACAAGTGCTGACGCAACGTCGACTCGATATCGCCGACGATCTGCCCGTAGAACGCCGACTGATCGGGCGTGCCCGCCGGGTCGAGAAAACGGCTGCCGACGCCGCTGGCCTGAGCCAGTTGCAGGCGCAGGTCGCGCAAGTCGCGGCAACCCACCGTGCGGGCGAAACGCGACAGCGTGGCGGTGCTGACTTCCGCTCTCAGCGCCAGCTCGTCGAGGCTGGCAGCAGAAGCAAATCCTACGTCGTCGAGCATCAGCCGCGCGATGCGCCCTTCGCCGGCGCTGAAGGAATCCTGACGGGCGCGGATCTGGTAGAGGATGTCCATGGCAGGCGACTCCGGTTAAATCAGGTAAGAAAGACCCACGGTCAA